>JAIESZ010000130.1 GCA_019745615.1 Burkholderiaceae bacterium | reverse complement strand
CGGCCATCAATACGCGGCTCACCAGCCAAAATCTGGCTGCGAACAATGCGCGCTTCAATATCGAACAACATGCCTTCCACCTTGACGCTATCAAAGGTGACGCCAGCCTCGGTGAGGTCGGCCATGACCATGGCATAGGCTTCGCGGCAAGCGTGGGTACGGGCTTGTTTGTTGCGAATTTGGTAGGCGGCACGCAGCTTTTCTTCAGCAAAGTGTGTCACCTTGGCGATCAATGCCTCGTCCTTGGGTGGAGCGCTCCAATCCCACACCGGCTTGCCCGCATCACGCACTAACTCATGGATAGCATTAATGGCAATTTTGCCCTGCTCATGGCCAAACACCACGGCCCCCAGCATGACTTCTTCGGGCAGCTGTTGTGCTTCGGACTCGACCATCAACACAGCGGCTTCGGTACCGGCGACCACCAAATCCATCTGGCTGCTCTTGCGCAACGTTTGGCCGGGGTTGAGCACATACTCGCCATTGACGTAACCGACGCGGGCAGCACCGATAGGGCCACTGAACGGAATACCAGAAATAGCCAGCGCGGCGCTAGAAGCAATCAGCGCGGCGATGTCGGCATCGACTTCAGGGTTGAGTGACAGGGTGTGGATGACCACATGCACTTCATTGAAAAAACCTTCGGGAAACAGCGGACGAATCGGGCGATCAATCAAGCGGCTGGTCAGGGTTTCGAGCTCGCTGGGCTTGGCTTCGCGCTTAAAGAAACTGCCGGGAATTTTGCCCGCAGCGTAAGTCTTCTCGATGTAATCCACCGTGAGCGGGAAGAAATCTTGACCGGGCTTGGCACCCTTGGAGGCGACCACAGTAGCCAGCACGACGGTGTCGTCGATGTTGACTAACACAGCACCGGAGGCTTGGCGGGCGATCTCACCCGTTTCCATGATGACGGTCTTGTCACCCCATTGGAAGGTCTTGGTGACTTTATTAAAAATGCTCATATTTGCTCCTGAGAAAAAACTGACCGACAGCGGCCAGCAAGAGCCAGTGAACCGTCCAGAACACGATGCCATTCCAGTGAAGCCGCACGCGGAACTTCAGTGGAATGACACAGCTTCGCTCTGATTGCGCCCACCGGCAAAGTAAAAAACGCCTGAGCTAGCACGCTAACCCAGACGTTTTGATAAATCACAAGGGCGTAGGCTTACTTGCGCAGACCCAACTTGGCGATCAGTGCGACGTAGCGGTCACTGTCTTTGGCCTTGAGGTAGTCAAGCAGCTTGCGACGGCGGCTGACCATGCGCAGCAGACCACGGCGACCGTGGTGGTCTTTGGCGTGGGTCTTGAAGTGGGGGGTCAGCTCGTTGATGCGGGCAGTCAGCAAGGCCACTTGGACTTCTGGGCTACCGGTGTCGGTGGCGGAACGGGCATTGGCCTTGACGACTTCGGCCTTGATGGAGGATGCGATCATTGGGAAATTTCCTGAATTGCGACCAGTGGACAGCGTGCGCTGGTGCGGGTTGACTTGCGCCGGTCACTGGATGGGTTACCGGCGTGCGTTCTGCAACATGCAAAACGTGGCGATTATAACGGACAAGGCACAGACAGTGGAGATGTCTTGCGGCCTTGATACGAGAAAAAGCCCAGTGATCCGGCTGGCCCACCTAGAGCCAGCATCAGGAATCAGGATGGCGCAGGGCACTTGGCGTCCGTAGCAGAAGTTGGCTTACAAATACGCACACGGCCTATTTTATCAATTTTTAATCGACGAGTATTTTCATACAAAGCAGTGCCTGTGACATCATTGCGATTGATCGTAAAAGTTAAATTACTGACTGAAGAATTATTTTTTAACTTTGGATAACCAGATGGATCAAATCGTATGTAAGCTGGATTTTCTCCTGTAGGCCCATTCCCTGTAATTGAAAAATAACTGGCTGGTGCTGCCTGTTGGTATATCAATTGATCGGTCGCATCACCATCATAAATCTGATTATTATTTTTATCTACAAAAACCACCCAACCCACCCCCCAAGCCCCGCCACCATCGGCAGGAACCACATAGGCTGCCATGCCTCTCTTCATCGCTTCGCCTCGAGCGACATTGATGGCAGATAACAGGGTATTGGAGAGTGAGCTCAATTCTGAATTACGCTTAAATGTTACCATGCTGGGCACCGCCACCATCATGAGAATGGCAGCGATGGAGAGCGTGACCATTAACTCGATCAGCGTAAACCCAGCATAGGATTTTTTGCAATATTTCATGGCCAACAGAGTTGAGGATTGGTAGTTTTTTGAGAGCCGGTACAACTTTTGACACCGGTACTGGTCAAGGTAAGATTTCCTACTTGCGGATCTGCGGCTGAATCTTTAAGCGTAGCCTCTAAAGAAATACAATCGCGCAAGGACTGTGTGCCGCACTGACTTGCTTTGAGCAGATAACTGGCAGAAGAGGCTCCACTATCACCAGAAGAAGTCTTGAACATAGATACACTGGTAGCAGTGGTAAATCCACATTCAGCATTGGCAGTAGCGGTGGCGGTACCATTGGATGCGGTAGTAAAGGCAGCATAACAGTTGCGCTGCGTCATAAAACGCTCTTGCTGCTGCATCAGTTCTAGCAAGGCGGTTCGTGCTTGGGCACGACGCCCCTTGCGCACTGAGTCTGTATAGGCAGGGTATGCCACGGAAGCCAAAATACCAATAATAGCTACCACAATCATGAGTTCTATTAAAGTAAAACCGTTGTGCTTTTTTCTCATTATTTTTTACCCGCTGTATTTTTTAAGTCTTGATAATTGTTAATGTAGCGCCAGCTCAAACGGCCGAGCAATTTTTTCACTTCAATAGACGAGTCGCTACCATTGGTACCTTGTCCCGTAGTGATACTGCGGTACATCTTTTTTTGCACACGTCGCCCTGTGGGATCAGTGACTTTCTCGTTGGTAGGTGGAGTCATGTCTTCAAACAATAGTGCTGGAGATTCAGGCCCTGGTCGAGATACTAACTGGCCTACCCCAGTGGGAATATCAACTACATAGGTATTGGTAGTGCTTGTCCCGGCGGAACAACCACCAGAGGCACCTGCCGAGGTAGGAATCTGGGTATTAAAAATAGCTTTTCTGCCCAAAATTTGAATGAGCCCGACGACACGCTCACCAGTAGTGGGTAGATCGGCATACCAGCCGGCACGCTCGGTCATATCTCCATCTTTCGTTGGACGGCCCCAAGTAAAACTACCTACCGTCACAGTTTTGGCCGTGGTATTGACTGTGCCTGCTTGTAAACGGGCGCGGCCGTTAATCACCACTGGAGTGGTATTGTCATCGGTGGTGGTGGTACCGTTGTCGTGGAGAGCATAAATAGAGTGGCTGGCAGTGGAGTTTTTATCAGCAGACTCGACCAACTTACCGGTGCCACCAAAGACAAAGAAAGTCTCTCTATCGTTGACTACGGGCCCGCTCAGCACTACAGGGGCTTCATGGATCACTTGGCGATTGCCAGCGGCATCTTTGGCAATATAGAGAGGATAGGCGGTTTCCGATTTTACAAACGGAGAAAGTTTAGAAGAAGTCCAATCGGAGGTACCTCTCCACGTCGTTAAACCACGGATATTAAACTGTAAATTCCAGATATTGCCGTGGTAATCACCCACAAATATTTCTTTGACGGTGCCATATCCATCTAACAATGGCAGAAAGTTGGCCACCCCCGTAGGCTTAGTAGCGCTGGCCGTGGCATTGACAGGCAAAGAAATCTTGTAATAATTACTTCCAAGACTCCATGCAGTCCCCGCTTCTTTGTCTAAAGATAAGAAAAAGAGCGCAGGTGCGCCGGTGGCGCTGTACTTGCCTGCACCATCATTGATATAGTTATTGACACCACTGGCCACCACCGCAAACCATTTATAGGTCGCACTACTGGCGCTGGTTCTCATTTTCAAAATTTGCGGCTGCCCAATGACATAACCCATATCTGCATCATCAGCACTGGTAAACTCCCACATGGCATTATTGGCAGTAAAAGCGCTTGGATTAGTCACATCCAAGGCAAAAACACCACGGGCACCGCTGCCATTGACAGCCACCAGCACGGTTTTCCAATCTGCTTTGGTACCCGCACTACCTACTTTGGCCTCACTGACCGTAATCAGCCCATCGACATAATTTTGATGGTTACCAACAAAAGTGGAGCGGGTGAGGGCCGACAATTTAGAAGACATCGTTTTAGGGATGTAGGCAAACAGTTCATCGCCCGTAGTAGCGTTGAACGCATGGAGCATGCCATCATTGGCCCCAACAAACACAGCGGGAGTACGGTCTTTATTGTCATCGTAAAAATCTTTATAACCTGCCTCGCTGATTTGCCTAGATGGCGCGCCCGAATAGACAACGCCCGAATTGACGACATCGCCCAGCAAAGCACTGCGTTTGCGCCAAGTGATATTGCCATCAATGGCAGTGCCTTCTAAAGATTTATCACCACGCAAATACTTGATTTCGTCTGCGGTGACAAAATCAAAGGTGCTGGACGACGAAAAATCAACCGCGCCAGAACTGGTACCAATCACGATGTTGCGACTGGTGGCAGGATTAGTCAACTCTGCGAGTTTTGCAGCGGCACTCCAACGGAGGGTGTAAGAGTAAGAGGGATTACCATTTGCATCCAAAGACATTGCTATCGCTTTGGCCTCTACATCTCCACTCCAGTCGCTGGTATCAAAGCCCCCTTGGTAAATTAAAGGGGTACTACCCACTTTGATGGTCGTACTATTGGCCCCAGGCTTGGCAATACTGCGTGCCTTGGAGGAAGATCGGTTAAAAATCTCATCAAAAGCTTTTAGAACCTTGCGGGCATCACTTTGCAGGTAATAGGTAGAGGCATCTCCGTCATCGCGTTGCCAAACACGACTATTAACATTGCCTTTGCTGTCCTTATGTGGGTTTGGAGTGCCGCTCAAGTCGTTATAGGGGTTGTTGCCCAGATTGGAAGGATCATTCTCAAAGCCGCCATACTTTGCGGCCATGAAAAACTGGTTGCTCTTGCTTCGCGTTGCAAGATCGGTAGAACCTCCATATTCGTTCACGTCGAAGATGAAGGTCTTGACGCGCAGCCCTGGGCGCTGTTTGTCAGGTTGACCCGTCCAGCCGGTGCCGCGAATGTCATTGGCATGTGCCCAGTAGGCGTAACCCATGATCTGGCTGGTTTGCGAGGAGCTGGGGGCCGAGCTATTACTGTTTGAACTACTTTCGTAAGTACGAACCTGCGTATGAAAAGTCTTAAAATTGGGCACGTTTTTGGCAGCATCAGGCGTAACGTTGCGCCAGTTGCCATCATGGGTATTGATGTCCCCAATCACCACAATGTTGCTCTTCAGGCATGCGTAGGGTTCGTCTTTGGTGCGCCCGCCGCCATAGGGGTCGGGGTCGATACCAGTAGTCCCGTCGATATCAGTCCAGTTGGTATAAACCGGGTAGCCATCGTATAAAGGATTGGATTTTTGTAACGTGCCTAGGTTTGCAATGGCATCAGGGGTGGGAGGCAGCCCCTGCATATAGCGTAATGCTTGGTAATATAGCTCACCCACCGGATCATATTTTTTGTACATTCCTGGTGTGGGGCCTGTGCGTCCGAACTGATTGAGGTAATTGATAACCCCGCTTACACCAAACGTGGTGTCATTTTCTGGGTTCTTTATAAAGATACCTGTTTTTTCTTCCCACTCGGCCTTGGGGTTACCGCCGGCTTCCTCAGTGCCATAAATATCAAATTTTTTCTGACCTACATATTTCATGGGTGCTCGCAACACACCGCCATATCGGCCGCCGCTGTTATAGCTGGCAGTTTGATCCATGAGATAACCAAAAGCTGACAATCGAATCTGGTCGGCGTATTTTTGAATCACCCCCGTGGGCTTGTAATTTCCATTGGGATATTTTTTGCATAAACCATAATCACGCACATCTTCCAGAGTGCTGGCATTGGCGTTACACACCTGAACGCGTGAGAAGAAATATCCATTGGAGTTAAGGCCGGTGCCACTGGGTGGCGTCCAAGCAGTGCTGGTGTACGTTCTGGTGTAGCATTTTTTCGCCTGCCCAGGCGACGGGTCACCATCGAAAGTAGTGCTATTGCACTGCAAAGTACCTTTTGCAGGAGCCATCTTCCCATTACCGCTGCTAGGACCATACCAAACCTCTTGCAGTCCAGAAGAAGACTGGCAAGAGCCACCCTCGGAGGCACATTCCGTCATTCCACCTGGACGGCTAGTACTGTCCGTTATGGGGCCGATTTTAGATCCAAGGGTGTAATCGTTATAATTAGTTCGCACGCATGCACTAGAACCACTACCGACGCTTGAAGTTCCAGATCGAAAATAAATACGATTGAGGGTATTGGCAACCCAAATAGGTTTACCGTTTGCATCAGCCCGCATGCTGGCAGGCACAGCCCCCCAATAGGCACCTGTACCGCCGCCATCTTTGGGTAATTGCTTGGCAGGAAAGTTTTGTGTATTCCAAAAACAGGTAGGGTCGCCATTAGGAAGCACCGCACGCTGCAAAACCGTCAAATTGTTCTCATCAATATATCGGTCCCCCCCCGACAGTGCCAGACGCAGCATGTCAATAGCCGAATTGCTGGCCCAGTTAAGAAAATTTCCGCTGAAGGCATCGGCACATTGCCGCTTGGGGTTGGTCTTTGCGGGGCCGCTGCGGTCAAAGCGCTTGTAGTCGGTTGGTGCTTTACCCGTGGCCGGTGCCTCCAAAGGTTGGTCATTATAGGTGTAGCAGCTTTCGGCATCGTAATAACCAAGGTATTCGTTATCAGAGTTGTAACTGGTGTCCTGAGTCTGACCCTTGACTGTGTATTGTGCCCCCACCGTAGGAAACTCGACAGACAAGGCTAAAGCCATGGCGGGCTTGTCGTTAGCGCTGATACCAAACAGCGGCTCATTGGGTAAATTAATAGCTGGAATACTGGGCGGCCCCGATTGCCCCACCACCACCAAAGAGGTGAGAGCCATGATGGCCAAACCAGCACCTGCCACCCAGCCACGGATGCTTTGTGGCCGCAAACGACTGAACAGGGTACGGTGGCAACCAGAACGACTACTAGAATCACTGGCCATGCTTGTTTTTTTATTTTTCATGTGCAGCACCTTGTTATCAATTGCGGTACATCATTTGTAAAACGACTTGGATATCGGCCCTTGGGCCAAAACCCATCGCAGTGACTCTAAAATAAGGATCGGGTGGCTGGTTAGGGCTTTTATAATCGCGCAGCAGCTCAATCACATAGCGTGGCTTTTGCGCTGGCTGTATGCCTGCCGTACCTACTTTAAACGTTCTGCCGGTAAATTTACCAAATTCTATGGTTTTGGCGGCATTAGTGGTGTCGGTAAAATCCACCTGCAACCATACTGGTGGCTGGCCTTCAGCATTTTCTTTGCACAAGCCCAAAGAATCACCAGTACCGGTACAATCGGCAAAAAAGAAAAATTCTAAATTATCTTTATCAAAGGGATTGGATACGCGTTTACTGCCAGATACTTTGCTGGTAATGTCAAATTCTGCGTCGATCAATGCGGCTTCTGCGGCCTGAAAAGCAATTTGGATATCACGATCGTTCCGTGCGCCGCGCTCGGCCATCATCGAAATTTGCACGCCGCTGATACCCAGCATAGAGATGACCACCATGATGAGCATCACCATGATAAGGGACATACCTTGCTGCTGCCTATGACAATGAATAGCTGGCTGTTGCTTCATGATTAAAGGCCGTGTTTTTGGTCATTGCGCAGATGGATAGTAAAAGTAACCACTTGGCGCAAACGACCATCAGGGGTAGGGGTAAAAATGGTGCCGGCATCACTGGCACTGGCGAAAGCACTGCCCACGGTACCGGTGCCAGCTTTAGCGGTGCCAAAAGGGTAAAAGGTTTGTACGCTAGAGTCGGCGGCAGAGCCTATGGGGCCACGCAACACCATGCCAATACGGATACTGCGCACCCTGCGCCAATTGGCGTTGGTGGCAGCGGTGTCGCCGGATACGGTGATTTGATCGGCGCGCAAATAGCGGTCGGGCACGGCGTCGTCTTTTCCTTCTTGGTCACCAGTGGCGGGTACCGTGGCCGTGTTGGGGGTGACGCGATCAACGCCGTAGAGCACTTGGAAGTTTTCTACGCCTTGGATGAGGGGTTGAGCATCATCGACACCCCCATTAGTAGCACTTCGACCATGGGCGCACATCAATGCAGGTTCACTATCATTGCTTATGGCTACATACAATACGCTGATGGCACTGTCATTCATATCCTTGGGTACATAATCGTCTATGGCATTACCATCACAGGCGATCATGCCGGTCTGTCTTTTACCAGAACTGGTAAACTCGGTAGAGGGTAAAAAACGAAAAACTAAAATATCGCTGGAGCCAGACTCTGAGGTGGCAGTTTTACCCCACTCAAAATCAGTACCTTTAGCCCAACTGGCATTATTCACCCCCATGACACTGGCTTCTGGATCACTGGCCTTGCCCGCCACTTTGATCGGATCACCGCCATACAGGCGTGCATCTTCCATCACATAAAGGGCATTGAGGTAGCCTGCTTGGCCCCCTAGGCGTTGCAGCAGATCGGCGGTAAAACGTCCGTTGTCGCGCAATTGCGAGCTGGCATCGACGGCGGTAAAACCCTGCCGGGTAACGATCAGGGCACCGATAGCGGCCAAAGTGACAAGCAAGCTGATGGCCATAGCTACCATTAACTCAACCAATGTGAGGCCGCGCTGACGTGCCCTGGCTGCCGTGGCCAAGCGGGGTAGGGGCGGGTGGGGGCGGAGGGTCATTGTTCGTTCCCGCTGGTGACTGGAAAAATGAGGGTGGGGCGGGTGTCGGCTTTTTGCAGCGCAGCGTCGCCGGTTTGACCTCTGTCGATAGCGCTTTGTGTCCAACCCATTTTGATGACGATGGTGCTGTTGGCAGTGGCACCGCCGGTAGGTGCTGTGCAGTCCCATTGCGGCAGGCCATTGCTGTCAAAGGGGGCCTCATCAAAACAGACCCTGACCCAAGCGCCAGGTAGGTCGCCCAGCGCCCGCGCCATCCACTCTAGCACTTGAGATTGGGCTACTTTTGTTTGTACGGCGGTGTTAGGGGCCTTGGCAGTGAGAACGCCGCCGTCTTCACAACCAGTATGAAGGCAATAGGCCCATGCCGTGGGCAGGTCACTGAGGGCCTTGATGGTTTTGTCGTTCAGTAGGTAGGGGTTGTTGGCAGCGGCTGGTTTTACCCCAATGTATTTATTGCCGCGCATCATCTCGGCATACTCGCGGGCCAAGGTGGTGGCTACCGATTGCAAACGCCCTTCGCGGTTGGACTTGAGGGCAAACGACTGCAAACCCACTGACCCAAGCAACCCAAAGGACAAGACCACGATGGAGATAAGCACCTCTATCATGGAAAAACCCCTCTGCCCCGTGGCCTGCACACAGGTTAAAGGCAAAGAGCGGAAACTGGCCGAGAATGTTCTGAGCTTCATGCAGCGATAGTATGTGCAAACCAAACGCAGCGCCAGCGGGAGATTTGCCGCTGGTCTGCCCTAGGCAACCGTTTAGAAATCGGATGCTGTATTTTTTCATTGCGTCGCATTTTTCGCCGCACTCAACACCATGTCAGTACTGATCGATTCCCAAAACACCCATACCCCCATGGAGGCTGCACTGGCCCAAGCGTGGCGCAGTTTGCACCACACGTCGCCCAACCCGCGTGTGGGCTGCGTCATCACCACTGCCGACGGCCAAGTGCTGGGCCAAGGGCACACACAGCAAGCCGGTGGCCCCCACGCCGAAATCATGGCACTGCGTGATGCTGCAGCTGCGGGTCATGAGGTGCGTGGTGCCACCGCTTATGTGACACTGGAGCCTTGCGCACACCAAGGGCGCACCGGGCCATGTTGTGATGCCTTGATTGCCGCCGGTATGGGCCGGGTGGTAGCGTCCATTCAAGACCCCAATCCGCTGGTAGGGGGCAAGGGCTTTGCGCGACTGCGTGCAGCAGGGGTGCAGGTGGAGGTGGGGCCGGGCGCTGACGAATCACGGGAACTGAATATCGGTTTTTTTAGCCGTATGGTGCGTGGTACGCCTTGGGTTCGGCTGAAGGTAGCCGCATCGTTGGATGGAGCCACAGCACTGCACAACGGTGCCAGCCAGTGGATTACGTCACCTGAGGCCCGTGCCGATGGTCACGCTTGGCGCGCACGGGCTTGTGCAATCCTCACCGGCAGTGGCACCGTACTGGCGGACAACCCACGGTTAGATGTACGCGCACTGCCCACGCTACGGCAACCACAGGCCGTGGTGGTGGACAGCCATTTGCAAACTCCACCCGATGCCTTGCTGTTTGCAGCCCAACGTGGGGTGTTGATTTACACCAGCAGCCACCAAGACACCCCATTTTTGCAACGCCAAGCTGCACTGCAAGCGCGTGGTGCCACCGTGGTGGCCTTGCCCGGCCCAGATGGTCGGGTTGATCTGGCGGCTATGTTGCGCGACTTGGGCCAACGCGGCATCAATGAGCTGCATGTGGAGGCAGGCCAGCGGCTCAATGGCGCGCTGCTGCGGGCTGGGCTAGTGGATGAGCTGCTACTGTATTTGGCACCACTGCTATTGGGCAGCGGGCGCGGTATGACTGATCTCGGCCCACTGGAGACACTGACACAGGGGCAGACATTAGAGTTTGGCTCGGTCGAGCGCATTGGCAACGATCTACGCCTACTGGCCCGGCTGCCGGGACGGGCCCATTTTTGAGCCACCGAATAGCGCGATGGGCTCCATCCATTTGGGTTGGCCGCCTGCGGCCTGGAGGCAAAGCCGCCCCAATTGACTGGAGGGGTAAGCGCCGCCAGCCGCAGGCTGGCTTCAGTCATCGGGTCTGTCTTGTTGTTGGATGTATTGCTTGATGATTTCTAGCGGAGCACCGCCGCACGAGAGCACGCAATAGCTGCGCGACCAGAGCACTGGCTTGGAATACACGCCCGCAAGCTCCTGAGCAAACATCGTGCGCAACCTCCTGCTGGTGCCTGTCTTGAGTGCATTGACGAACTCAGCCAGTGCCGCCGTAGGAGGCAACTCAATGAGCAGATGCACATGGTCAGGCTCCCCGTTGGCTTCGATGAGCCTGCCGCCCCAGGCCGCACAGCGCTCTTTGGCCTGTACTTCGAACTCAGCCAGCATGAGTGCTGTCAGGCACTTGCGCCGGTACTTTGTTACAAGAACCAAGTGGTATTTAAGTGCATAAACACAATGATGTAGCTTGCTTATTTGCATGATTTATCTATAGTAACCAATCATGAGTGAAGCACGCAACCTGCGCAAAACAACCTATCGGCTGTACCCAACGCCGAAACAGGCGGTTGCGCTTGGTGCCCTGCTACGCTCACACCAACAGCTTTACAACGCGGCCTTGGAAGAACGCATCAGCGCTTGGAGCAAGGCGGGCAAATCGATTTCCTACGCCGACCAATGCAAGGGCCTGACGCTGCTGCGCCGCGACCTACCAGAGTGGGCCGATGCGGCTAATTGTTCTAGCCAGCAGATGACGCTGCGCCGCTTGGACAAAGCATTTGCAGCTTTCTTCAGGCGCATCAAGGCGGGCCAAACACCGGGCTTTCCGCGCTTCAAGTCGCTGGGGCGTTTTCCCGGCTT
>JAIESZ010000288.1 GCA_019745615.1 Burkholderiaceae bacterium | reverse complement strand
CTGCTGTTTATGGTGATTATTGGTGGCTTGGGTTCGATTATGGGCAGCTTCTTTGGTGCCGCCTTTATCGTGCTGCTGCCCATTGTGCTCAACCAATTTTTGCCTGCCTTGGCATCATTGGTCGGTGTGGAGATTTCTACGGCGGGTGTCTCTCACGCTGAACTGATGATTTTTGGTGGTCTGATCGTTTGGTTCCTGATCGTAGAGCCCCATGGCTTGGCCAAACTGTGGTCTATTTCTAAGCAGAAGTTGCGCCTGTGGCCCTTCCCACATTGATGATTTCCCCGTACTCTGCACTTTTCACATTTCACACCAAGGAGACAAGCATGAAGCTTTCGAAAATCGTGATTGCCGTGGCCGTATTGGCCGCTGGGGCCACATCGGTCACCAGTGCGGTGGCACAGGCCAAAGAGCAGTTCTTCCCACTGTTGTCGTACCGCACCGGCCCCTATGCACCCAATGGCACGCCTTGGGCCAACGGCAAGCAAGATTATCTAAAGATGGTCAATGCCCGCGATGGCGGCATCAATGGTGTCAAGATCAGTTTTGAAGAGTGTGAAACCGGTTATGCCACCGACCGGGGTGTGGAGTGCTACGAGCGCCTGAAGAGCCGTCCGGGTGTGACGCTGTTTGACCCCCAAGCCACCGGCATCACCTTTGCCCTGACCGAAAAAGCCCCCGTAGACAAAATCCCGCTGATGACGCTGGGCTATGGCTTGTCGGTGTCGCAAGACGGTATGGCCTTCAAGTGGAACTTCCCCTACTTGGGCAGCTACTGGACAGGCTCTGACATCCTGATCCAGCACATCGGTAAAAACGCGGGTGGCCTTGACAAGCTCAAGGGCAAGAAGATTACGCTGATTTATCACGACAGCCCGTTTGGTAAAGAGCCCATTCCGCTGCTGCAAGAGCGCGCCAAAATGCACGGCTTTGAGCTGCAACTGCTGCCCGTGACCGCCCCCGGTGTCGAGCAAAAGGCCACTTGGCTGCAAGTGCGCCAAAGCCGCCCCGACTACGTGATGTTGTGGGGCTGGGGCGTGATGAACTCCACCGCCCTGAAAGAAGCACAAGCCACCGGCTTCCCGCGTGACAAGCTGTATGGCGTGTGGTGGGCCGGTGCCGAGCCTGATGTGCGCGATGTGGGCGAGGGTGCCAAGGGCTACCAAGCCTTGGCTCTGAATGGCTACGGCACGCAGTCCAAAGTCATCCAAGACATCCTCAAGCATGTCTATGACAAGGGCCAAGGCACTGGTGCCAAGGATGAAGTCGGCTCTGTGCTCTACACCCGTGGCGTGATTATTCAGATGCTCGGCGTCGAAGCCGTGCGCCGTGCGCAAGAGCGCTTTGGCAAAGGCAAGGTCATGACTGGCGAGCAAGTGCGCTGGGGCATGGAAAACTTGGCCCTCGATCAGAAAAAGCTTGATGCACTGGGCTTTAAGGATCTGATGCGTCCCATCTCCACCAGCTGCGCCGACCACATGGGTTCGAGCTGGGCACGGGTACAAACTTGGGACGGCAAGAAGTGGAACATCACTTCTGACTGGTACCAAGCCGACGAGCAAATCCTCAAGCCCCTCGTCAAGACTGGCTCTGACAAGTACTTGGCCGACAAAAAGCTGACCCGCCGCGAGGCGGCCGATTGCCAATCTTGATGGCATGACCCCGTTCCGGTGCAGCTGCGGCTGCGCCGGGTTCTGGCGGCTGCCAGCGCAGCCGCCAACCGGCAGGGTTGGCCTGCAAGCCCTGCCGATTGGCACAGAGAGAGAAACCTTATGGAAAACCGAAACATTGTCCTGAACGTCAACGGTATCGAGGTCATTTACAACCACGTGATCTTGGTGCTCAAGGGGGTCTCGCTGCAAGTACACGAGGGTGGCATTGTGGCCATTCTGGGTGGCAACGGCGCGGGCAAAACCACCACCTTGCGCGCTATTTCTAACTTGTTGGCGGGCGAACGCGGAGCCGTTACCAAGGGCAGCATTGAGTTTCGGGGCGAACGCATCGAAAACCTCTCGCCTGCCGATTTGGTCAAGCGCGGCGTGGTGCAAGTGATGGAAGGGCGACACTGCTTTGCCCACTTGACCATCGAAGAAAACCTGCTCACTGGGGCCTACACCCGCGCCAGCAAAGCCGAGATTGCCGCCAACCTAGAGAAGGTTTACAACTACTTTCCGCGCCTCAAAACCCGCCGTACCAGCCAAGCTGCCTACACCTCAGGCGGCGAGCAGCAGATGTGCGCCATTGGCCGCGCCATCATGACCAACCCCAACATGGTGCTGCTCGATGAGCCATCGATGGGGCTGGCACCACAAATTGTGGAAGAGGTGTTCAACATCGTCAAAGACCTCAACACCAAAGAGAAAGTCACTTTCTTGTTGGCCGAACAAAACACCAATATGGCGCTGAAGTATGCCGACTATGGCTACATCATGGAGTCGGGCCGGGTGGTGATGGACGGCACAGCAGCCGACCTGACCAGCAACGAGGACGTGAAAGAGTTCTATCTGGGTGTAGGCGGTGGCGAGCGCAAGAGCTTCAAGGACGTTAAGAGCTACAAGCGCCGTAAGCGCTGGTTGGCCTGAAGGCGGTCTGTTTTTTCCCCACGCACCCACCCACCTCGCCCCACACCACCATGACCTCTTTTTACGATACGCTGGAAACCCGTGCCCCCGCCGACCGTGAAGCCGCATTGCTGGCCGCACTACCGGCGCAGGTAGCCCATGCCCGCAATGCAGCCCCCGCCTTTGCAGCACTTTTGGCCGACATTGATCCGGCCAGCGTTACCAGCCGCGAGGCCTTGGCCCGCTTGCCGGTCACGCGCAAATACGAACTGCTAGAGCGCCAGCAGGCGCAGCGCGCCGACAATGTCTTTGGTGGCTTTAGCGCCATTGACTTTGGCGCTGCCATGCCGCGTGTGTTTTGCAGCCCCGGCCCGATCTATGAACCCGAAGGCAAGCGCGCTGATTACTGGCGCATGGCGCGGGCTTTGCACGCCGCTGGTTTTCGTGCCGGTGAGTTGGCACACAACAGCTTTAGCTACCACTTTGTGCCCGCTGGCTCGATGATGGAGAGTGGTGCCCATGCGCTCGGTTGCACGGTGTTTCCGGGTGGCACCGGCCAGACTGAGCAGCAAGTACAGGCGATGGCCGAGCTGCGCCCCGCAGGCTACATTGGCACGCCCAGCTTTTTGAAACTGATTTTAGAAAAATCGGTAGAGTTGCAGCAACCCATCCTGAGCATGAACAAGGCACTGCTGTCGGGAGAGGCTTTTCCGCCCAGCCTGCGCGATTGGCTGGCAGAGCGCGGCGTGCAAGGCTACCAGTGTTATGCCACCGCCGATTTGGGCCTGATTGCCTACGAGACTGCCGCCCGTGAAGGCTTGGTGCTCGATGAAGGGGTGATCGTAGAGATCGTGCGCCCCGGCACTGGCGACCCGGTGCCCGAGGGCGAGGTGGGCGAGCTGGTCGTGACCACACTCAACCCCGACTACCCGCTGATTCGTTTTGGTACTGGCGATTTGTCGGCCATTTTGCCGGGGCAGTGCCCCACCGGGCGCACCAACACCCGCATTAAGGGTTGGATGGGCCGCGCCGATCAAACCACCAAGGTGCGGGGTATGTTTGTCCATCCAGGCCAAGTGGCAGCCATTGCCGCCCGCTTTCCGCAGGTGCTGCGGGCCCGGTTGGTGGTCACGGGGGAGATGGCTAATGACCAAATGGTGCTGCGCGCCGAAACGGCAGAGTTTGCCGGTGGCTTGGCCGAGCGCCTGCAAGACACCATCCGCGAAATCACCAAGCTGCGTGGCGAGGTGGAGCTGGTGGCCCCCGGCTCTCTGCCCAACGACGGCAAGGTGATTGAGGACGCCCGCAGCTATCGCTGATCTGGCGCACAGCAGCCGATGGTTCCAGCCGCCTGCACCAGCAGGCGGCTTTTTTATGGGCAGAAACAGGGCGCAACAACGCTATCAGATGCTTAACAAGCACCGTTTTGGTGCATTTTGGTAATCAATGGGGATTTTTGCGCCCAATTTTTTATATAAAAAAACTATCAATAAAGTAAATAACTTTTAGAAACCCTATATCTTGTTTTTCTGCATATAGAGAAATAGTCTGAAAATCGACTGATGGCATGAAAGCTGCTGTTGCTATCCGACGTAAAAACAGATAAAGGAGTCGGCATGAAACATCTGCATATTGCCCAACAGTTGGCCATTGGCTTTGGCCTCTTGCTTCTGTCGTTAATCGGGGTGAGTGCTTTCTCGGTGTACCAACAAGACAAACTGGGTGCGCTGATGGTGGCCGAGTTCAAGCATCCTTTTGCTGTCACCAACGCCATCGCCCGCGTCGATGCCAACGTGGCCCGCATGGCCCGTGCTATGCGCGATGTGGTCATGGCCGAAAGTCACGCCGACATCCAAAAATTTACTGCCGAGGTGCAAACGCTAGAGACAAAAGTACTGGACGACATGGTCTTAGTCAAAGAGCGTTTTCTGAGTGATAAGGGCCAATCTGAAGCGCTAGTGGGCAAAATACGCTCATGGCAGCCTATCCGTGAGCAAGTCATCCAGTTCCAAAAGACTGGTCAGACGCCTGAGGCAGTTCAGGTGCTACGCACTCAAAGTGTGCCCAAAGTAGCAGCAATCAATGATGCCATCGCCGAGATTTATGGCATTGCTTGGCAAAAAGCCGAAGACTTTCAGGCCAATGCACTGGAAGTACAGCAGACCGGGCGCAATATCTCGATTGGGGTTAGCGTGGTGTTTGTAGTGCTGGGGGTACTCACTGGGTTCTTCATTACCCGTTCACTCACCGTTCCGATTCAACAGGCGGTAGAGGTAGCCCGCACCGTGGCCGCTGGTGATTTGAGCCACCGTTTTGAAGTGCGGGGCAAAAATGAAACAGCGCAACTGTTGCAGGTATTGCAAGAGATGCAGAGCAGCTTGGGCGGGGTGGTACTGGCCGTGCGCACTGGCTCCGAGAGTGTGGCCTCGGCCAGCGGGCAGATTGCCTCTGGCAACCATGACCTGAACCGGCGCACCGAAGAGCAGGCGACCATGCTGCAACAGACCGCCGCGTCGATGGAGCAGTTAAGCTCTCAGGTGCAGCAAAACGCCGACAGCGCCAAGCAAGCCAACCAGTTGGCCCAAGGTGCCAGCAGCGTGGCTATCCGAGGCGGCGAGGTGGTCGAGCAGGTGGTAGACACCATGAGGGGCATCAACGATGCCAGCAAGAGAATTGCCGACATCATCCAAGTGATTGATGGCATTGCTTTCCAAACCAATATCTTGGCCCTGAATGCGGCGGTGGAGGCAGCCCGTGCCGGTGAGCAAGGTCGTGGCTTTGCGGTGGTGGCATCTGAGGTACGCAACCTGGCGGGCCGCAGTGCCGACGCGGCCAAAGAGATCAAGGGCCTGATCCATGCCAGCGTGGAACGGGTCGAGCAGGGGGCGGCACTGGTCGATCAAGCCGGAGCCACCATGAACGAGGTGGTCAGTGCTATCCGCCGCGTCACTGACATGGTGGGTGAAATCACCGCCGCCAGCCACGAGCAAAGCACTGCCGTGCAACAAGTGGGCACCGCTGTGATGCGCATGGATCAGGTCACGCAGCAAAACGCGGCCTTGGTTGAAGAAATGGCTGCTGCGGCAGGGGGCCTGCAAAAGCAGGCGCAAGACTTGGTGGAGACGGTGGTGGTGTTCAAGCTGGAGGGGCCGCAAAGCGGCGGCTACCAACGGCCAGCTGCTGCCGTGCGCGCCGCGTCTGCGGTGGCCGCACCTTCGCGTTCTGTGGCCCCAGCTCCCACCCGGCGGGCGCTGGCATCACCGGCCAACACCCCCCCAGCCATCCACAGGGTGGCGGCGGCTGGCACAAAAAAGGACTGGGAGTTGTTCTGAGGCTCAGACGCCCCGCGCCCGCTCTGCCTTAAAGCGGGCGCGGAAAGCGGCAAACTGGCCCACATCCAGCGCCTCGCGCACCTCACGCATCAGGTTCAGGTAGTAGTGCAGGTTGTGTACCGTGGTCAGCATCGGGCCCAGCATCTCACCACAACGGTCGAGGTGGTGCAGGTAGGCGCGTGAGAAGCCCTCGCGTCCACCTTGATCCCAAGCCACGCCGCTGCTACCGGCGCAGGCATAGCAGGTGCAACTGGTATCGAGTGGCTGGTGGTCGGTTTTGTGGCGGGCGTTGCGGATTTTCAGATCGCCATAGCGGGTAAACAGTGTGCCGTTGCGGGCGTTGCGCGTCGGCATCACGCAGTCGAACATATCTACACCACAGGCTACGCCTTCTACCAAGTCTTCCGGGGTGCCCACGCCCATCAGGTAGCGCGGTTTGTGCGCGGGCAACCGGTGCGGCGTGTGCGCCATGATGCCAAGCATTTCTTCTTTTGGCTCACCCACGCTCACGCCACCCACTGCGTAACCGGGAAAATCCATCTCCACCAGTTGCTGCAAAGATTCTTCGCGCAGGTTGAGGTACATACCGCCTTGCACGATGCCAAATAAGGCATTGGGGTTTTGCAGCCGCTCCATCTCGTTTTTGGAGCGCACGGCCCAGCGCAGACTCATCTCCATGGAGGTACGCGCTTCCCGCTCGGTGGTCAGGTGGCCTTTGGTTTCGTAAGGGGTGCATTCATCGAGTTGCATCACGATGTCCGAGTTGAGCACCGTTTGGATTTGCATACTCACTTCGGGCGACATAAACAGCTTGTCGCCATTCACTGGGCTGGCAAAGGTCACGCCTTCTTCGGTGATCTTGCGCATCGCACCCAAACTCCAGACCTGAAAGCCGCCCGAATCGGTCAGGATGGGCTTGTCCCACTTTTCAAAAGCGTGCAGGCCACCAAAGGTTTTCATGATGTCTAGGCCGGGGCGCATCCACAAATGGAAGGTGTTGCCTAGGATGATTTGTGCGCCCATATCGTGCAGGCTGCGCGGCATCACACCCTTGACGGTGCCATAGGTGCCCACGGGCATAAAGATAGGGGTTTGCACCACACCGTGGTTGAGCGTGAGCTGGCCGCGCCGGGCATGGCTGGCGGGATCGGTGGTCAGGAGTTCAAATTGCAGCATGGTGGCATTTTCGGTGATGCTGCGCCCGCTACACTGGTTCGTATCGACTCCCACTAGGAATTTCTATGCTCAAAATCCTCATCGCCATTGATGGCTCCGAATGCTCGCTTGATGCCGTACACCATGCGCTCAAGTTGGTAGAAAAGGGCTTACAAGCCCAGTTTGTACTGGCCAATGTGCAAGAGCCTGCTTCGTTGTATGAGCTGGTGACATCGCGCGATACTGACCTGATCGCCGCCGCCAGCGTGGAGGCAGCGCAAGATTTGATGGCCCCCGCACTGGCACTGCTGCAACAAGCCGGGCAAGAATGCACTACCGAGGTGGGCATTGGTGACCCCGCCAACACGCTGATAGATATTATTGAAGACACCGGCTGCGATTTGGTGCTGATTGCGGCACGCGGCCAAGGGGCTATTGCCAGTGCGCTGCTGGGGTCGGTGTCGCAAGAGTTGGCCCATTCCAGCCCGGTGCCCGTGACCATCGTGCATCCTATCGATGCTGAATTGGCCCCCGACGAAGACGTAGACAGTGCGGATGCAACAGCCTGATGCTCAGGCAGCGCGGCGGAAACTGCTGGGGCTTTGGTACTGCAATTTGCCGTGGGGTAAGGTAGCCAAGCGCTTGAACAGGCGCTGCACATAGCCGCGCACCCACAGGCATTTGTTGAGTTCTTCTACCGGCAGTGGGCCGGAGATGACGATGATGTCATTGGCTTGGGCCAGATTGCCCGCTGCGCGCAGGCGTCGGCGGGTCATGGTGGCCCAAGAGTGGATGCGGGTAGGGTTGCCGTGCTGCTGCACCTCGCCGGTGTAGCGATCAAAGGCAATAGCCACGCTGTCTGTTTTCAGCTTAAAGCGGCGCTCGCCCGTGACGGCACTGGGCGTCTCGCGCATATCGTACAAGTAATAGCTCCCAGCCTTGAGCTGGTATTGCAAGTCCATGGTAGTTCTCCGTGGCGCGATTTTCGTGCAAATTGGTGTATTTCAGGTGTGGAATAGACCCAACAAAACGGGGCTTATAAGCAAAAAGCGCTTTACCGAGACTTGGCCGCAACGGCAGCAGCCGCTCTGGCTGCAAATTCGACCTGCAAGGCCCTGAATTTCTCGCGGTAGTCTTCTTGCACCGTGGCTTGGTCGAGCTTCATTTCGGCAATAAAGCGGCTGGGCTGCGCCTTGACCATCTCGCGGCCTTTTTTGCGCTTTTTTGTCCAACCCACAGCCAAGGTTCGCTGGGCGCGGGTGATGCCCACATACATCAGGCGGCGCTCTTCTTGCAGGCGTTGCACGATGTCTTCGCCCACGTCAGTATCGCGACCGTTGTCATCGTCGAGTTTAAAGGGTAGCATCCCCTCGGTCACGCCCGCCAAAATCACGTGGGGCCACTCTAGCCCCTTAGAGGCGTGCAGGGTCGAGAGCGTGACCATGTCTTGGTCTTTTTCGCGCTCCGAGATGGTCGAGAGCAAGGCAATGGTTTGTGCCACCTCCAGCAGGCTTTTGCTTTGGGTGGTAATCACATCGCCTGCCGACTCGTCAATCTGGCCGCCCGCGCGCTGGGCCATCCAGTCGCAAAATTCGAGCACGTTTGTCCAGCGGGCCGCCGCTACTTTTTCGCTTTCCTCGCCATCGTAGATGTGCTTTTCGTAGCCTATCTCTTGCAGCCAGTCTTGCAAAAATGCGTAGGCTGCTTCGGCCCCGTGGGTGTGGCGGGCGCGGTATTCCAGATCGTTGATGTAGCGCCCAAACTCGTGCAACCCTTCCAAGGCCCGTTTGGGGATGGCTGCGGGCAGCATGGCATTGAACAGTGCCTCAAACATGCTTTGCTTGTGCTGGGTGGCAAAGCCGCCCAGTTGGCCTAGTGTGGTGTGACCGATGCCACGCTTGGGGCTGCTGATAGCGCGCAAAAAGGCTGGGTCGTCGTCGGAGTTGATCCACAACCGGAACCAAGCGCACAGGTCTTTGATTTCGGCGCGGTCAAAAAAGCTGGTGCCGCCCGATACTTTGTAGGGGATGTTGGCCTTGCGCAATGCCTTTTCAAACGGTTTGGCTTGGTGGTTGGCACGGTACAAAATGGCAAAACTGCGCCATTCTGGCGGCGGATTGCTGGCGACGCGCAGGCTTTGGATACGCGCCACGGCGCGTTCGGCCTCGTGCTCTTCACTGTCGGCGTCCACCACGCGCACCGGCTCGCCTTCGCCCAACTCTGAGAACAGCGTTTTGGGGAACAGCTTGGGATTGGGCTGGATGACGTTGTTGGCGGCGCGCAAGATGGCGCTGGTGGAGCGGTAGTTTTGCTCCAGCTTGACCACCTTGAGCGCCGGAAAGTCTTGTGGCAATTTTTTCAGGTTGTCTAACGTGGCACCGCGCCAACCGTAGATGCTTTGGTCATCGTCGCCCACGGCGGTAAAGTGGCCGCGCTCGCCCACCAGCAGCTTGAGCAGTTCGTATTGTGTGGCGTTGGTGTCTTGGTATTCATCCACCAGCACATGGCCGAGTAGGGCTTGCCATTTGGCACGCACGTCCGGAAAGTCACGCAGCAGCTTGAGCGGCAAACTAATCAGGTCGTCAAAATCTACGCTTTGGTAGGCGCTCAGGCGCTCCTCGTAGCGGGCCATGAGCACAGCAGTGCTGCGTTCTTGTTCGTCTTGGGCTTGGGCCAAGGCTTGGGCGGCATTCAGACCCTGATTTTTCCAGCGGCTGATCGTCCATTGCCACTGGCGGGCGGTAGCGGCATCGGTGGTGCCACCGGCGGCATCTTTGAGGATGCTGGTGACATCGTCGGTATCCAAAATGCTGAACTGGGGCTTGAGGCCCAGCACCCGGCCATCTTCGCGCACCATGCGTACCCCCAGCGCATGAAAGGTGCAAATCAGCACTTCTTTGGCCCGGCGGCCAATCAAGCCTTGGGCGCGCTCGCGCATTTCGGCTGCGGCCTTGTTGGTAAAGGTGATGGCGGCAATGCGGCGCGGTTCGAGCCCGTGCTCAATCAGGTGGGCAATTTTGTGCGTAATGACGCGGGTTTTGCCCGAGCCAGCACCGGCCAGCACCAAACAAGGGCCGTGGGTGTAGTGGACAGCCTGAAGCTGGGCGAGGTTGAGACCGGCAGACATGGGGGATGGAGCAAGAACAAGGCAGGCAGGAGCGCGCGCAATGATACCGAGGCCGGTTTTGTCTGCTTTTCACCACGGTACAGAAAATTGCTGTTACGCCCTGTGACCGGAATCTTCGCGGCAAGCCTCGGGGTTCGGCCCGAGGTTCGAGCGAACAGGCCAGTACGGCCTGTTGTTTTTTTGCAGCATAGCCTATGATCTTTGGCGTGAGTACCAGCACCAAAACCCTCCAACTGCGCCTCAAGCACAAGCACACCAAAGTGCTGCGAATGGACGTGCAGCGATTGCAGGGCGGTACACGACCGCGATGTGAACGCAGCACGGAACATTCTCGCGGCGGGACATCGCCGTCTAGCAGTAGGAATCTCCGGGGTTTAGCCCGGAGAGGATGTCAAACCCGATAACATTGACGTTGATTGCTTTTTATAGGCACTTAGTGCCTGTAGAGTAGTCTTTTTCTATCGTCTTACTATTAACTTACCATCTTCTTTTCAGAAGTATCCCCATGAAAAAGATCGTTGCCCTGACCGCATCTGCCCTGTGGCTGGTATTGAGTAGCAGCGCCTTTGCTGCCACCGACTACAACCGTCCTCCCTCTGATGATGTGCAGTACCGCCAGTGCCTGCGCTACGCCGCCAACCTCTATGAAGGTGGCGATGAAGCCAGCCCGATCCGTGGCCAAACCAAAGCGCAAGCTTGGTGTACCTGCTTGTGGAATGAAACCCCCGACGATTTTGGCGGCAACTTGGTCAAGTTCTCTGAGTCGGCCAAAGGCAAGTTCACCAACAAAATGTGCGAAAAGCACGCCGACTGGCAAGAGTGATGTACTGAAAGTGTTAGCCCCCCAGCAGGCTGGGGGCTGATACCAAGGTACTCAAAGGCAGCCGATGCAGCTCGTGCAGCAATTGCACCAGCGCCTGCGCGGCGGCTTGCACCACCGCTGCGCCCTTGTCTGCGGTAGCAGCGGCGGCATTGCCTACAGCACCCGCTGGGTGGTAGTCTTGCATCGCCCAACCCAGCTTGGCACTTTTGCCATTGCCCAGCAGGGCATAGTGCTGGGAACGATCAAATGAAGTCGATGGAAAGTTTCGCGCCCGTGCCATCTGCACGGTTTGCGGTGCCAAGTGCAGCATCATCGAGGTTTCGATATCTCCGGCGTGGATGCCAAAGCGGTGCTCATGGGCGCTGAACTGCCCGGCTACCGCGTCGGGCAAGGGCAGGCTAAACCAGCTAGCGCTATACACCAATAAATCGCATTGTTGGCGCAACTGCCGCGCTACGATGTCCAT
>JAIESZ010000152.1 GCA_019745615.1 Burkholderiaceae bacterium | reverse complement strand
AAAGCAGTGATGGATGCCGGTGGTTTGGTCAGTGACGACCTCATCATCAACTTGGTCAAAGAGCGCATTGCCCAGCCTGACTGCGCCAATGGTTTCTTGTTTGATGGCTTTCCGCGCACTATCCCCCAAGCAGACGCCATGAAGGCTGCTGGCGTTAAGCTCGACTACGTGCTTGAAATCGATGTGCCGTTTGACGCCATCATTGAGCGCATGGGTGGCCGCCGCTCGCACCCCGCTTCGGGCCGCACTTACCACGTCAAGTTCAACCCACCCAAGGTGGAGGGTGCGGACGACGTCACCGGCGAGCCGCTGGTGCAGCGCGACGACGACAAAGAAGAAACCGTTAAAAAGCGTTTGGACGTATACAGCGCCCAAACCCGTCCCTTGGTGGACTACTACAGCCAGTGGGCAGCCCAAGAGCCTGAAGCCGCCCCCAAGTACCGCGCTATCAGCGGCACTGGCACGGTAGAAGACATCACCACCCGCGCCTTTGCGGCTTTGGCTGGTTAATCGCTACGGGCCTTGCCCAGTAACGCGCCCCGCCGCCGTGCGGGGCGTTTTGCTTTTGGTGGTAGCGCGTGTTACTTTTCTCTTTCAAGGAGCAGCTATGGCTGGAGCCAGTCTATTGACCCTGTTGGACGATATCGCCACCATCTTGGACGATGTGGCCTTGATGACCAAAGTAGCCGCTAAAAAGAGTGTGGCGATGGCCGATGATGTCTCGGTCATGACCAAGGTGGCAGCACAAAAGACGGCGGGGGTACTGGGTGATGATCTGGCCTTGAACGCGCAGCAGGTGGCCGGTGTGCGCGCCGAGCGCGAAATCCCGGTGGTTTGGGCCGTGGCTAAAGGCTCACTGCTCAACAAGGCCATTTTGGTGCCGCTGGCCTTGCTTATTAGCGCACTGGCCCCTTGGGCGGTCACGCCGCTGTTGATGGTGGGTGGGGCCTTTTTGTGCTTTGAGGGCTGCGAAAAACTCGCCCATGCCTTTTGGCATCCCCAGGACAGCGAAGAGGGCGAAGACGCTGCTGCCCCAGTGGCGGATTTGGCCGCGTTTGAGCGCGAGAAAGTCAAGGGGGCAGTGCGCACGGACTTTATTTTGTCGGCAGAAATCATTGCCATCACACTGGGCACGGTAGCCGGAGCGCCTTTTATTCAGCAGGTGACGGTGCTGTCGGGCATTGCCATCATCATGACGGCGGGGGTGTATGGGCTGGTGGCCGGTATCGTCAAACTCGATGATCTGGGCTTGTGGCTGACCCGCCAAGGCGGCACCTTGGTGCAAGGGCTGGGCCGGGGTATTGTTGGGGCGGCTCCTTGGCTGATGAAGGGCTTGTCGGTGGCAGGCACGGCAGCCATGTTTTTGGTGGGGGGTGGCATTTTGGCGCACGGCGTGCCATGGCTGCACCACCACATTGAGGCCGCCGGGGTAGCCGCCTTGCAATGGCCTGCGGGGGCACTGTGGCAGGTGCTGGTGCCCAACGGCCTCAATGCCCTGCTGGGGGTACTGGCCGGGGCCATTGTATTGGCGGTGGTGCTGCTGGTGCAGCGCTTGCGCGGCACAGCCCACTGAGGGGCGTGAGGGCTGCCACAGCCCCTATTTATGCCACCCCCTTTCTGGCTGTGGCCTAATAGAGGGCTTTTCTTTTTATTTTCACTTTCAACGGAGGCCATTCATGGGCAACAAAATCGTTACTGAAGCAGATCGCAAGCGCACCCCCCGCCCCCAAACTCCTAATGGCGTGACTTTGGCTACCCCAGGCCGTGGTCAGCGCGTCAGTCTGGAACGCGGCGTGGCAACACGCAGCAAGAAGAACCCCGGCAAGCGCTCCAAAAAGGGCGGCTGATCTAGCTCTTCTGCAAAGCGTGCTTTGTTGCGCTCTGCATCAAAAAAGCCCTCATCACGAGGGCTTTTTTTTGTCTCAACGCCCCATGGTGGGGCTGTTGGCTTATACCTTGTCTAGCGCTTGGGCCAGATCGGCGCGCAGGTCGTCGATGTGCTCGATACCTACCGACAGACGCACCATGCCTTCACTGACGCCAGCTTTTGCCAGTTCTGTGGGGTTGAGCTGGCGGTGGGTGGTGGAGGCCGGATGGGTAGCCAGCGATTTGGCATCGCCAATGTTGACCAAGCGCGTGAACAGTTGCAGCGCGTCTAAGAAGCGCGCACCCGCAGCGCGGGGGTCGGCCTCTTGGCCCTTGAGGCTAAACGACAAAATGCCCGAAGCCTTGCCACCGAGCTGGCGCTGGACGAGTGCATGGTCGGGATGGTTGGGCAGACCAGCGTAGCGCACCCATTCCACCTTGGGGTGCTGTTCTAGATATTCGGCCAGCGCTTGGGTGTTGTCGCAAATGCGGTCCATGCGCAGGGCCAAGGTTTCAATGCCTTGCAAAATCAGGAAGGCGTTGAGCGGTGCCAACGCCGCGCCCATGTTGCGCAGCGGCACGACGCGGGCGCGGCCAATAAAGGCCGCAGCGCCCAGCGCCTCGGTATAGACCACGCCGTGGTAGCTCACATCAGGCTCATTGAGGCGCTTGAAGCGCTCTTTGTGCTCGGCCCAAGGAAACTTGCCGCTATCGACAATCGCGCCGCCGACGCTGTTGCCGTGGCCGCCTAAGTATTTGGTCAGTGAATGCACCACGATGTCGGCACCGTGCTCAATCGGGCGCAGCAGGTAGGGGCTGGGCACGGTGTTGTCCACAATCAGCGGCACGCCGTGGGCATGGGCCACATCAGCCAGCGCGCGGATGTCAGTGACGTTGCCCAGTGGGTTGCCAATGGACTCGATAAAGATGGCCTTGGTGCGGGCATCAATGTGTTGGGCAAAGCTGGCTGGGTCGCGCGGGTCGGCAAAGCGTACGTCAATGCCTTGCTGCGGGAAGGTGTGGGCAAACAGGTTGTAGGTGCCGCCATACAGTGTGCTGGCCGAGACGATGTTGTCGCCTGCTTCGGCCAGCGTTTGAATCGCTGCGGTAATGGCTGCCATGCCCGAGGCCAATGCCAGTGCCGCAATGCCACCTTCCAAGGCCGCCACGCGCTTTTCTAGCACGTCGGTGGTGGGGTTCATGATGCGGGTGTAGATGTTGCCCTGTACTTTCAGATCGAACAGGTCAGCGCCATGCTGTGCGCTGTCAAAGGCATAGGCCACCGTTTGGTAGATAGGCACTGCCACCGATTTGGTGGTGGGGTCGGGGGAGTAACCGGCGTGGACGGCAAGGGTATCAAGGTGCATGAAATTTTTTCCTCAAAGGCAGGCCCCGCGCCCATGCGGAGCTGGCGGGCATTGTTGCATGGGGGCGGCGTAGCTCCGGCGATATTTTTCGAATGTGCTTATGCTTTTTCTTGGCAGTAGCCGCGCTGCAAGAAACGGGTGTCCACGGGATAATGACTGGCTTTTGCATGGCCTTTTGGGGTCTGCATCGCGTTAGCCATGAGCTCTTCTTCTCCGTTGGCACCGCCGGGGCCTCCCACCGGCCATCGCTTTACCCTGTGGATTGTGCTGCTGGGGATGCTCACGGCGGTGGCCCCCTTGACCATCGATATGTACCTGCCCAGTTTTGTGCAGGTGGAGCAGGATTTGCGTGCCCCAGCGGGCAGCATGGAGTGGACGCTGTCCACCTTCTTTATTGGCCTGACCTTGGGCCAGTTGATTTATGGCCCGGTCAGTGACCGCTTTGGCCGCAAGCTGCCGCTGTATGTCGGTTTTACCCTGTACACCGTGGCCTCGCTGGGGTGCGCCTTGGCCGACAACATCACCATGCTGTGGGTGTGCCGGTTTTTGCAGGGCATGGGTGGCTGTGCCGGGCTGGTGGTGCCCAGCGCGATGGTGCGTGACCGCATGGGCGCGCGCGAGTCAGCGCGGGTTTTCTCATTGCTGATGCTGGTGATGGGGTTGGCCCCTATTTTGGCCCCGTTGGTGGGAGGCTGGCTGCTGCAATGGTGGGGCTGGCGGGCTATTTTTGGCGTGCTGGTGGTGTTTGGCCTGATCTGCCTGTTGGGGGTTTGGCTGGGCTTAGAAGAAAGCCACAACACCGCCCAAGAGCCACCCTTGCGATGGGGCACTGTGGCGCGCAATTACCGCGATTTGCTGCACGACCGTAGCTTTATGGGCTTTGTGCTCAGTGCGGGCCTGACGCGGGCGGGCATGTTTGCCTACATTGCAGGCTCACCGTTTGTGTTGATGCAGCTCTATGGGGTGACTGCACAAAACTACGGTTGGTTTTTTGGTGCCAATGCGCTGGGCCTGATTGCGGCCAGCCAGCTCAATGCCTATTGGCTGAAAAAGATGGCCGTTACTACTTTGCTGCGCCGGGCGCTGTGGCTGCCACCGGTGGCGGGCGTGGCCTTGGCGGTGCTGGCGCTGGTGGGCTGGATGTCGCTGCCTTGGTTTGTGCTGGGCTGTTTTGTTTTTATGGCCAGCGTAGGGGTGATTGGCCCCAATGCCAGTGCTTGCGCGTTGGCTACGCAGGGGCGGCGTGCCGGTACGGCGGCGGCTTTTAATGGGGCCTTGGCATTTTTATTTGCCACGTTGGCTGGGGCCTTGGTGGGGGGCTTGCACAACGGCAGCAGCCAGCCATTGGCGCTGGTGATGGCCCTGTGCGGCTTGGGAGCTTGGGTTTGCTACCACCGCTGGGTCAAGCCCGATAGCGCCCCACAAGCGCCCAGCCAGCACTAAAGATCAAACCACGCGCCGCGATGGCCGATTGCGCCACAGCTTTTCTAGCTCCACGGCCACATACATCATCGAGGCCGCTGCCAAGCAAACACCCAGCTCCAGAGCACTGAGGGGCTGGGTTTTAAAAATGGGGTTGAGCGCGGGCACATAAATGGTCGCCATCTGCAAAACGAAGGTCAATACCACGGCCCCCAGCAGCGGCAAGTTGGTGCGCAAGCCCAAGCGCCACAGCGGCTCGGTTTCGGAGCGGATGCCCATGATGTGCGCCATCTGGCCTAGGATGAGCACGGTAAACACCATCGTTTGCCAATTGTCGTGGCCGGTGTGTATCGCCCAAGCCTGCACCCCCAAGCACAAGGCCCCCAGCAGCAAGCCAATGCCCAAAATATGCTGCCACATACCGCCAGCAAACATGCTCTCGGTGGGCGGGCGGGGAGGACGGCGCATGATGTTGCGCTCGGCAGGCTCGGTGGCCAAGGCCAGCCCCGGCAGGCCATCGGTGACCAAATTGACCCACAAAATATGAATTGGCAACAGCGGCATGGGCAGCCCCAGCAACGGGGCCATGCAGATGGTGATGATCTCCCCAGAGTTGTCGGTCATGGTGTAACGAACAAACTTGCGGATGTTGTCGTAAATGCGCCGCCCTTCTTTCACTGCCGCCACAATGGTGGCAAAGTTATCGTCGAGCAGCACCAAGCTGGAGGCTTCACGCGCCACATCGGTGCCGCCTTTGCCCATCGCAATGCCAATGTCGGCACGTTTGAGCGCCGGGGCATCATTGACGCCATCGCCCGTCATGGCCACAAAATGGCCTTGGGCCTGTAGCGACTCAACAATGCGGATTTTCTGCGCCGGGTCTACCCGTGCGTACACCCGCACCCGCCCCACTTGGGCTTGCAAGGCGGCATCGTCCATGCTGGTTAAATCAGCGCCAGTCAGCACTGGGGCCTCGGTGCTATCGACAATGCCCAGCCGGTGGGCAATGGCACGGGCGGTGGCGGGGTGGTCGCCGGTAATCATCACCGGAATGATGCCTGCGGTAATGCAGTCGCGCACCGCAGCCTGTGCCTCCGCGCGCGGCGGGTCAATCAGGGCGATCAAGCCCAGCAGTTCCAGTTCGTTTTCTACGGCTTCAAGGGCATTGGTATCGGGCAGGCGGGTATGGCTGCGCCGCGCCAGCGCCAGCACGCGCAAGCCTTGTGCGGCCAAGGTTTGGGCTGTTTGTAGCACCGCTTCTGTGTCTAGCGGCTGTGGGCCGTCGGGCGTCCATTGCCGGGTGCAGCGTGGCAGCATGGATTCAGGCGCACCTTTGGTGTAAGCGACAAAGCCATTGCCCTCCTTGTGGAAGGTGGTCATGCGCTTGCGCTCAGAGTCAAAAGGTTGCTCTTGCACGCGTGGGCTGGCGGCGTCCAGTGCTGCTTTTTCTACGCCCCCGGCATGGGCGGCCAGCACCAAGGCGGTTTCGGTGGGGTCGCCTTGCCAAGCGTCGCCCGCTGTGGCACTGTCTTGGTCGCTGCCATGCCGCGCCGCATCGTTGCACAGCGCGGCAGCGCGCAGGGCCTCCGTATGCACCGGGCTGGGCAGGGTATCGCCCGGCACCCAGCGCTGGCCCAAGGCCAACACCAATTCGGCGTGCATGCGGTTTTGTGTGAGTGTGCCAGTTTTGTCGGAACAAATGGTAGTGACGGAACCCAGCGTTTCTACCGAGGGCAAGCGCCGCACCAACGCATTGACCCCCACCATGCGCCGCGCCCCCAGTGCCAATAAGATAGTGACCACAGCGGGCAGGGCCTCAGGGATAGCGGCCACGGCCAAGCTGATGGCGGTCAGGGCGATGAGTGCTGGGTTTTCTCCGCGCAGCAGGCCGGTGATAAACAAGATGGCACAAATAGCCAGTACCGCCAAGGCCAGTTTTTTGCCAAAAGCGGCCAAGCGCAATTGCAGCGGTGTGCTGCGCTCGCCACTGTCGAGCAAGGTGGCTACCTTGCCCAGTTCGGTGCGCATCCCGGTGGCCACCACCAGCCCTCGCCCCCGGCCATGCGTGGCCGTGGTGCCCTTGAAGGCCATATTCGTGCGGTCGCCTAAGGCATTGGTGCCTTCGCGTTGCAGGGTGGCGGTTTGTTTGGCCACGGTGACGGATTCTCCGGTCAGGGCCGACTCATCTACTTGCAGTTGCGCAATCTCGATCAGGCGCAGATCAGCAGGAATTTGGTTGCCCGCCTCCAGCAGCACAATGTCGCCGGGTACCAGCACACTGGCGGGCACCACCTGCACTTGGCCGTTGCGCAGCACGGTGGCATGGGCTGCGGCCAATTGGCGCAGTGCTGCCAAGGCTTTGTCGGCCCGCCAAGCCTGCACAAAGCCAATCACCGCATTGAGCACCACAATGAGCAAAATGACCAGCGTATCGGTCAACTCACCCACCAGCCCGGAGATGACGGCTGCCCCCAACAGCACCAGCACCATAAAGTCTTTGAACTGGTCTAGCAACAACTGCCAAGGGCTGCGGGTTTTGCCCGCTGCGAGCTCATTGGGGCCATGGGTGTGGGTGCGGCGGGAGACCTCCTCGCTGCCCAAGCCCTGCGCCAGATCAACGGCTTGGGCTTGGGCCAGTGCGTCGATATCCTGCAAATAGCATTCGCCCGGCTGAATGGGGGTGGACATGGGCTTGTCTCCTGGGTGTTGAGAGTGTCAACACGTGCTTAGGCTTAGGCTGGTGGGCGGGTGCGGTAAAACTGCAAGGGTTGCTCTTGAGCCGCCCTTTGCTGCTGTTGTAACACCGAGCGTTTGATTTTGCCCATGACGTGCATCTCGCAAGGTTTGCAATCAAAGCGCAGGGTCAGTTTTTCTTTGCCATTGATGAGGTGCAGCGGCTCGGCCTTGATCGTGCCTTTGACGCCAATGACACCCTTGGCTTGCTTGGGGCACAGGCTGAGGGAAAAGCGCACACAATGCTTGGTAATCATCAGGCTCACTTCGCCTTCTTCCTCGTGGCTTTCGTAGGCGGCATCAATCACCCGCACGCCGTGCTTGGCATAAAAATCACGGGCCTTGTGGTTAAAGACGTTGGCCAGATAGCTCAGGGTGTCTTCAGGGTATGGCACCGGAGGCACCACTGGCTGGGCGCGCGGCAGGCGTTGTAAGCCGCTGGTGCGGGCAGCCTCTAGGGCCGCCACGGCATCACGGCGCAGTGCATTGAGCACCGAGGCCGGAACAAACCACGGCTGTGCCAGTGACAGGCTGATGTCGTGCACGGCAAAGAGGGTGGCACCCAAGCGGCCCAATTGTTCCCGCAGGCTAGCTTCTGCCTTGTTGGCATCGGTGGCGGGCTGGTGTGCTTGCGCTACTTGCGCCGTGCCAGCAAAACCATCTTCATCGGTCAGAGTCAGGGCAAAGCCAGTGGCCGTTTCAGCCAGTTGCACCCACAGGCCGATGCGCCGGTCGCTGGATTTTTTGTCCAGTGTGCGTACCCAATCCATATCCCGGTTGCGGTTGATTTCGGTGCCCTTGCGCAAATCCTTCAAACCCTCCATCGGGTCTTTCGGGAAGACGCGCCACTGCGTTTTGTTGCGCGGCGACACGGGCTCGGCCCGGTTAATGGCCAGCCCGACCAGCTCTTTTTGCAGGTCGTAGTAGCACAGGCCATCGCCGTTGTGCAGCACGGTGTCGGGGTTGCTGACTTCCAACTCCACAAAATCTGGCCCCAGCTTGGTGACCCAACCGATGGCTTGGCCGGGGTTCTTGGGCGTGTCAAAGGCACCAATATCTTCTTGGCGGCCATTGACAAAATAATCTGTGAACTCGCGGTTAAAGTTTTGTAGCGGATCGGGCGTGAAGCTAAATGTAGTTTGGCCGCTGGAGGCCCGCGCCAGCGGCTGCTCAGAAAACTGGCGCTCTTCCAAAATATCATCGAGCAGCTTGCGGTAGTGTGCCGTGATATTTTTGACATAGGCCATGTCTTTGTAGCGGCCCTCAATCTTGAAACTGCGCACCCCGGCATCGACCAAAGCGCGCAGGTTCTCGCTCTGGTTATTGTCCTTGAGGCTCAGTACATGCTTGTAGTGGGCCACAAAGCGGCCTGTGTCATCTACCACTTGGTAGGGCAAGCGGCAGGCTTGGCTGCAATCGCCCCGATTGGCACTGCGGCCCGTGTGGGCATGGCTGATGTTGCACTGGCCGCTGTAGGCCACACACAGGGCACCATGCACAAAAAATTCAATGGCGCAGCGTGTGGGGTCAGTGGCGGCGCGTATAGCGGCAATTTGCGCTACCGTCAGTTCACGCGCTAGCACAATCTGGCTCAAACCCACATCTTGTAAAAAACGGGCTTTTTCTGGCGTGCGGATGTCAGTCTGGGTGCTGGCGTGGAGCTGGATTGGGGGCAAGTCCAACTCTAGCAGGCCCATATCTTGGATAATCAGGGCATCGGCCCCGGCGCGGTACACATCCCAAGCCATTTGGCGTGCGTCGTCTAGCTCATCGTCGCGCAAAATGGTGTTGAGGGTGAGAAAAATGCGGCTATGAAACCGGTGTGCATGGCGGATCAGGCGCTCTAAGTCGCGCAAATCATTGCCGGCACCGGCACGGGCACCAAAGGCTGGGCCGCCAATATAAACAGCATCGGCACCGTGGTTGATGGCTTCAATGCCAATATCGGCATCGCGTGCCGGGGAGAGTAATTCAAGCTGGTAGGGCAGGAGAGACATGGGCGTGATTATCGTGTGCCACTTACATGGCCCTTGCCCCTGTACGCTAAAACAACAATTTCCCGTTAGGGCTCCATGTCATCACCTCGTCTATGTGCCAAGGTGGTCTCTGGTGCGATAGCATTGTGGCAATGATTCCAGTTCCATTGGTAGCCAAAAAACAGATCCTGAGCCTAGATGCCAGCCCGGTGGATGGCAAGCTCTTTCGTATGCCTTTGTTTCGGCCAGGCACAGTAGTCTTGTGGGCTGGCAAAAAACACACCGTCAGCTACGTGATGATTCGCCGTAGGGAACTGTGGGTTTATCTGAACGGGTCCGATCACCCGGTACGCCCCGAAACCTTGCGCGTGGCCCCAGCCACGTTTTCTATTGAGCGCCAAGTGCGCCGCTGACGCTTTGGGCTGGTGCACCGGTTCAGGTGGCCTTGCGTCCCGCCATGGCTTGGCCCAGCCGTACTGGCTTGGCTGGTGCCCAATCGGCACTGAAATGCAACGGGCCGGGCGGAAACAACAGCACTACGGTCGAGCCGAGCAAAAAGCGCCCCATCTCTTGGCCTTGTTCTAGGTGGATGTTTTGCTCGGTATAGCTCCAACTGCGCAACTGCCCGGAGCGTGGCGGGTTGACTTGCCCATGCCATACCGTAGCCATGCTACCCACAATGGTAGCGCCCACCAACACCAGCACCATCGGGCCGTTGGTGGTATCAAACAGGCACACCACGCGCTCATTGCGAGCAAACAGACCCGGCACGCCGCGTGCAGTGGTTGGATTGACCGAGAACAGCGCCCCCGGTACATGCACCATGCGTTGCAAGCGGCCAGCGCAAGGCATGTGAATGCGGTGGTAGTCGCGTGGGCTAAGGTAAATGGTCGCAAAATGGCCGTTGGCAAACTGCGCGGCCAAGGCAGCATCGCCCCCTAGTAGTGCGGTGGTGCTATAGCGGTGGCCCTTGGCCTGAAAAATTTGATCGCCCTCAATGGCTCCCGATTGGCTCACTGCCCCATCTACGGGGCAAATCCAATCGGCTTGGGCCAAAGGCCGTGCGCCAGGCTTTAGCGCTCTGGTAAAAAAGTCGTTAAAGCTGGTGTATCGGTTGATATCTGGCTCGGCAGCCTCCGACATATCCACACCATAACGGGCCACAAAACGGCGAATCAACGCCGTAGTCCAAGCTCCGCCCTGTGTGTGGGCAACACGACCGGCCAGCGTGGTCAACGTCCGCTGGGGCAAAAGATATTGTGGCAAGACAGCAAGACGATCGGACACAGGCAAGGGACTGGTAATAGTGGATGGGCCATTCTATCGGTGCGCAAAGAAAATGATATGCCTTTGCTGCAAGCACGTTACAATCGATAGCGCTCATGCACGGCGCGTTCTGCATGCACACTGAAGCCGTCTCTCCACGGCACCTTCCTCACCTGCTTTGCGGGTGCAGCGACCCTCACAGCCCGCCACGCTAAGTGCAGCCCACCCTTTACAGGTACAGGGTGATAAGACACGCTAAACACACCGATTTGCTTTTTACGAGATAAACAATGGCTAAAGAAGAACTGATTGAAATGCAGGGCAGCGTGACCGAAGTGCTGCCCGACTCGCGCTTTCGCGTGACGCTAGAAAATGGGCACCAGCTGATTGCCTACACCGGCGGCAAGATGCGCAAGCACCACATCCGCATTTTGGCAGGCGACAAGGTGTCGCTAGAGATGTCCCCCTACGACCTGAGCAAGGGTCGTATCACCTTCCGCCATCTGGCTGGCCGTGGCCCTGGCCCTAGCCCACGTTGATCATTTTTGCATTTTTACCCTGATTTTTAACGTTGTGGCCTAGGTTGGGCGTTTTTCAGGGATATAATTCAAGTCTTGTCGGAGCGTAGCGCAGCCTGGTAGCGCATCTGCTTTGGGAGCAGAGGGTCGCGAGTTCGAATCCCGCCGCTCCGA
>JAIESZ010000236.1 GCA_019745615.1 Burkholderiaceae bacterium | reverse complement strand
TCCACCTCTTGCCACAGCGTCCAGCCCTTGGGGTGCCAAAACACCAAACCGGGGGCGTGCTCGTCCATGTGGAACAAGTCCAATTCACGGCCCAATTTGCGGTGGTCGCGCTTCTCGGCTTCTTCTAGGCGCGTCAGGTACTGTTGCAGCTCGTCCTTGCTCGTCCAAGCCGTGCCATAGATGCGTTGCAGCATCTCATTGTGGTGGTCGCCGCGCCAGTAGGCACCAGCCACCTTCATCAGCTTGAAATGCTTGAGCTTGCCGGTGCTGGGCACGTGCGGGCCACGGCACAGGTCTTCAAAATCGCCTTCGCGGTACAGGCTCACATCCTCGTTGCTGGGGATGCTGGCAATCAGCTCGGCCTTGTAGTTCTCGCCCAAACCCTTGAAGTAAGCCACCGCCTCGTCACGCGGTAGCACGCGGCGCACAATAGGCTCATCTTTGTTTGCCAGTTCGCTCATCTTCTTTTCGATGGCGGCCAAGTCTTCTGGCGTGAACGGGCGCTTGTACGAAAAATCGTAATAAAAACCGTTGTCGATGACTGGGCCAATCGTAACTTGCGCCTCTGGAAACAGCGCCTTGACCGCATAGGCCAACAAGTGCGCAGTAGAGTGGCGAATCACTTCGAGCCCATCGGCGTCCTTGGCCGTGATGATAGCCAGCGGGCTGTCTTGGGTGATTTGGTAGCTGGTATCCACCACTTTATCGCCAATTTTGCCCGCCAACGCCGCCTTAGCCAGACCGGCACCAATCGAGGCTGCGACTTCGGCCACCGTCACCGGGCCGGGAAATTGACGTTGTGAGCCGTCTGGGAGCGTGATGTTCAACATGGGGCAATGGAAAAATAAAAACGCGGCTCTGGGGCCGCGCTAAAAAACAAGAAAGAAAACCGGTGCAGGCGCGAACTGCCGCCCATCAATGGGCAGAAACCAACTCCGTGGTTGTCGTTCGCGGTGTCATAACCTAAGCACCTTTCTTGCACTGAAAAAGGAGAAATCGAAGCCTCGATTCTCCCATAAAACCCAGCGGCCTTTATTTGCTCCGGGCTGGCAATACGCCATGCAAGGTGGCGGCCAAGTCTTCGGCAGAGAACTTGGCCACATAACCATCAGCCCCCACGCCGCGCACATGGTCTTCGTTGGCCGAGCCCGACAGCGAAGAGTGAATCACCACCGGCAGCCCCTTAAAGCGGATGTCACCCTTGATGTTGCGTGTCAAGGTAAAACCATCCATCTCTGGCATTTCCAGATCGGTGAGCACCAAGCACACCTTGTCCATGATGGTTTTGCCTTGGGCAGCAGCCTGATCGGCCAACACCTGCAAGCGCTCCCAAGCTTCTTTGCCTGTTTTAACCATCTCATAGGGCGCATGCAGATGCTGCAACTCCTGCTCGATCAAGGTTCGGGCCACAAAAGAATCGTCGGCGGCCAAAATGATAGTGCCTGGTTTGATATTCAGGTCTGAGCGGGGCCGTTGCGCCTCATTTTGGGTTTGCTCTTGGGGTGAAACCATCTGCAAAATGGCTTCCACATCCAGCACTTGGGCCAAGCGCGTGCCATCGGTGTTGCCATCAAGGCGGGCGATGCTGGTTACCAGCTTGCCAGCGGCACCACTGCTCTCGGCTGACAACACTTGGTTCCAGTCCAAGCGCACGATGTCTTCTACCGACTCCACGGCAAACGCTTGGGTAGTACGAGCAAACTCCGTCACCAACATGATGTTCAGGCCGGTAGCGGGCTTGCAACCCACAATGGCGGGCAAATCGAGCACCGGAATGACCTGACCGCGCAAATTGACCACCCCCAAGGAGTGGGCAGTGCCCCCGGCAATCGGGGTAATGCTGGGCATGGCCACAATCTCGCGAATTTTGAACACATTGATGCCAAACAGCTCTGATTGCCCCAGCGCGTTATCAGTCCCTAAACGAAACAGCAGCAGCTCAAACTTGTTGGAGCTGGTGAGGTTGGTCCGCTCATCAATCTCGTGTTGTACAGATTTCATTGAATATCCTTTACGCGGAGTCTCGCGCTGGCAAATTCTAGGTTCTGGCGCGCAGTTGTACGAGACCGATTGCAACAAAAAAATCCTTTGAAACATTTCAAAGGCCGCTGGTGCGTGAGCACAGTTTACTTGCAGTACCAGCGCAGCGTCACAAGCCATGCCTCTATGTGCGCTAACGCACGGACAACAACGGGCCTAGAGAACTACCCTGCCAGCATCCGTACACTCTTTCTGGAGGCATACCAGTCCATGCCTTGGGGGTGGCGGTTATTTACGAGCCGACACTCGTCAACGACTACGACTGGAGCATCTCTATGATCATTCGCCCCTTCCTTGCTGCCGCCCTTGCCGCAGTGGCCCTGCTCAGTGCCACCGGCTGCGCCGTTGGCCGCGACCAAGAAACGGTTGGTGCCTACATCGACGACGCTGGCATCACCACGATAGTCAAGTCGCGCCTGTTTGAAGACAAACGGGTAGCTGGCACCTCCATCAGCGTCGAAACTCTCAACGGCACTGTGATGTTATCGGGTTTTGCCAAGAATGCGGAAGAGAAAAGCGTAGCCGAACACATTGCCCGCCAAGCCAAGGGCGTGCGCTCGGTCAAAAACGAGATTGCCATCCGTCCTTGACACCGTTTTTTAGCAGCGTCCACATCACCACACACACAAGGAGTTCATCATGAACTGGGATCAAATCAAGGGCAATTGGAAACAAGTAGCTGGCAAAGCCAAAGAACAATGGGGCCAGTTGACCGAAGACGATCTGGACATCGTTGCCGGACGCCGTGAGCAGCTCGCGGGCAAAATCCAAGAGCGCTACGGCATTGCCAAAGAAGACGCAGAAAAGCAACTGGCCGACTGGGAACGCAAGGCCAGCGAGTCTTGGTTCAAGTAACTAACCTGCTAATCCATCAAAGCGGCCCCTTGGGGCCGTTTTGCTTTGCACCATCGCCAGCCCATCGCTGGCAACGCTACCTCAACGGATGCGCGGTTCTCCCGGTCGGTTGACAGTGAACACCGCCTCCGGTGCTTTGGTCATTAAAACCAAAATGCTCAAAATTGCCGATCTCGCGCTCACTGGTAAAGAAACTCCCGCCAGAGCCCTTGCTTTCAAAAAAGTTGACTTGCGCGCTGGCTTGTTGGGTGGCCAGAGCTACCACGGTGAGGGCGCATGCAGTCTTGAATACGTTTTTCACAAACGCCCTGTCAACAGCATAACGAGGATGACCACCACCACCACACTCAACAAGCCACTGGGGCCATAACCCCAGCCACGGCTGTGCGGCCAAGAAGGAACAACGCCGATCAGCATCAAGATCAGCACAATCAACAATAGGGTACCCAAGCTCATAGAGTGTCTCCTTGCATTAGTAGGTGAAGAACGCTCAATAGGGGGGCGCTGCTGGCGGGGCCACGATCACTGTGGTGCTTTTTCCAGATTGTCCGGTGGCACCTTGCGCCCCCGGTTTGCCATCCGTGCCGCTAACTCCCTTGGGCCCAGCAGGGCCGGGTACGGCTGCAGGGGGGGCAGCAGGAACTTGGATCACCACGGGCTGCGGCTTGTCGCCACACGCCACCAAGCCCAGCGTCAGGAGCAGCACTGCTGCCAGTGAAAGGGAAGTCATTTGGTATCCTTTGAACCTCACTGGAGGCACCCAAAGCGGCACCTCCGAAGGCTTGAAGGCTAGACACTCACCCCTTATCGGTCGGTACGCTAACGAACACAGCCCGCTTTTTACCGTGCTTGTAGCCGCTGAGGCTATTGCGCCAGCATTGCTGGCAACAGCCGGTCGTACTCGCGCTTGACCACGGCATAACACTCGCAGGTGCGCAGTTCAATCCCCTTGCGGTCAAGTACCGTGATACGGCCGCGTGCATAGCGGATCAGGCCCGCCGCTTGCAGCCGGAGCGCCGCTTCGGTCACGCCCTCGCGGCGCACTCCCAGCATATTGGCCATCAGCTCTTGCGTCATCACCAGTTCATTGCCTTGTAGGCAATCCATACTGAGCAGCAGCCAACGACACAATTGCTTGTCTAGCGAATGGTGCCGGTTGCACGCAGCCGTTTGTGTCATTTGCGAAATCAGCGCTTGGGTGTAGCGCAGCAGCAGGCGCATAAAAGGGCCTGACAGGTTGAACTCATTTTTGATTCTTTGCACGTTAAGCCGCACGCCCAAACCCGCGCTTTGCACCACGCCTCGGCTGGGGGTGGTGTCGCCGCCCAGAAACAGTGAGACACCGACCACGCCTTCGCGGCCAATCACGGCAATTTCTGCCGAAGCGCCACTTTCCATGACATAGAGCACCGACACAATGGCCGTGGTGGGAAAGTAGGCATAAGCCATTGGCTGCCCAGACTCATAAAGCACCTGCCCCAGCGGCAATTCCACAGGCTCCAGAAAATGCCCTATGCGCTGCCACTCGGTATCGCACAGCGCGGCAAGCAAATGGTTAGCTTTGGAATGGTTTATCTGGAGCATGGAGCCTTTTTGGTGGTGTGGTAGGGCGCAAATGTCTGCAAACCTACCTTACACAGTGCTCGCAGCACGCTGCCCTGAATGTTGCATTGTGCGCGCTTTCGTGGGGCTGCACACAGACCAAACCGCGTACTATTCCAAAACCACTGACCCACGCCATTGCACCACACCCTGAACGGCTGCACCTACCGACAGCGCTGCCCCTCAATAGTCGTGTTCGACCAGTCCCTCAAACACCTCTTTAAGCCGGTGCTGCCACAGGCGCTTGTCAGCCTCAGGCGCAAAGCTGGCCTCAAAGCTGTTGCTGGCCAACTGGTAGGCATGGCGGGCCGTCATGCCGGTGGCGGCAAACACCTGCACCAAGTTGTCGTTGAGGTAGCCACCAAAATAAGCCGGATCGTCGGAGTTGACCATAGCGCACAAGCCTGCTTCTAGCAATTGGGGCAGGTTATGGTCTTTGAGGTCAGGAAACACGCACAGCTTTTGATTGGACAGCGGGCATACCGTCAGTGGCGTGCGGTTTTGTGCCAGCCGTTGCACCAGTGCCGCATCGTGCAAGGCTTGCACACCGTGGTCAATGCGCTCGGCCCCCAGCACATCAAGCGCACTCCAAATATAGGCGGGTGGCCCTTCTTCGCCCGCATGGGCTACCACATGCAGCCCCAACTCGCGGCAGCGGGCAAAGACGCGGGCAAATTTTTCTGGCGGATGGCCGACCTCGCTGCTATCCAAGCCCACACCAATGAACTTGTCTTGCCACGGCAACGCCTGCTCTAATGTGGCAAAGGCATCTTCCTCGCTGAGGTGGCGCAAAAAGCACAAAATGAGCGTGGCGCTGATGCCCGACTCGGCCCGCGCATCTTGGCAGGCGCGGTGCAGGCCACAGATGACCGTTTCCATCGGCACACCGCGCGCAGTGTGCGTTTGCGGATCAAAAAAGATTTCAGCGTGAACCACGTTGTCTTGCACGGCACGGGCCAAATAGGCACGGGCCATGTCGTAAAAGTCCTGCTCGTGCAACAGCACGCTGGCCCCAGCGTAGTAAATATCCAAAAAGCTCTGCAAATTGCTAAAAGCGTAGGCGCTACGCAGCGCCTGCACACTGGCATAGGGCAGGGTGACGCCATTGCGCTGGGCCAAAGCAAAAATCAATTCTGGCTCTAAGGAGCCTTCAATGTGGATATGCAGCTCGGCCTTGGGCATGGCACGCAGCAACTCCGGCAAACGGGCGGCAGATACAGGGGGAATCTTGAACATGATGAACTTCTCCTTTGTGCCAGCTTACTGCTAATCTCTACGGAGAGAAACCGTCATCGTTTTTATTGCTTTTTCGGCTTTTACTTTGTCCCGTTTTGGTGTAATAGCACTGTCACCCAAACACGCTAGGCTCGGTGCATTCTCCCTCATGCACAGGATATCAGCACATGCCTTTGACCGCTTCTATAGCCTGCGAAAGAGTGCTTACTACCCTGTCACCGGCCCTGCGCCAAGGTCAGGGCTTGTTGGCCAAGCTGGTGCGTTCGGGCCAACTGCACTGCGTTTTTCAGCCCTTGGCTGATTTGCGCTCAGGCACCATCTACGCCCATGAAGCCCTGATTCGCGGCCCCGAAGGCACCGCTTGGCACACCCCCGACACCTTGCTCGATCTTGCCCGGCGCGAACATTTGTTACAAGATTTTGAGATCTTTTGTGCCTATACCGCCTTGCAGGAATGGGGAGCCTCCGGTGCAGATGGGCGCGTGTTTGTCAATATCAGTGCCGATGCGCTGGTTCAGGCCCTCTCGTTGTCGGGCACCCAAGGGCTGGTCGGTATGGTGCGCAGCTGGGGCGTCAAGCCGCGCATGGTGGTGCTCGAAATCACGGAACACGAGCGCGTGAGCGATATGGCCCAATTGCGCCACGCCGTGCAAAACGTTCATGCCGCCGGAATGCGGCTGGCCTTGGATGATTTTGGCGATGGGCGCTCAAGCCTGCGGGTGTGGTCTGAGATCAAACCCGATTTTGTCAAAATCGACAAATACTTTGTGCGCGATATCAGCGCCCAACCGCAAAACCTGCAAATGGTGCAAGCCATCAAGGGCATCGCCCAAGTATTTGGCACCACACTCATTGCCGAGGGCATAGAAACCCCCGCCGATTTGCGCGCCATTCGCGATTTAGACATCACCTATGGTCAGGGCTGGCTGCTGGGCCGTCCGGCCCGCCAAGCGGCCCACGCCCTGCCCACTTTGGCGCAAGAGATCTTGCAAGACCAGCGCGTGGCCGTGTTGCCCCATGCAATGCAAACACCCACCCCGGCTGGCGTGCTACGCCATATCTCGGTAGTGACCGCCCCCACCTTGGTGCCCGACACCGAAAATGATGCGGTAGCGGCGTGCTTCCAACAGCACAGCCACTTGCACGCACTGGCTATTGTCGAGGACGAGCGCCCCATCGCACTCATCAACCGCCAGAGCTTCATGACCGACTACGCCACGCTGTATTTTCGTGAACTGCATGGCCGCAAATCTTGCCTCGCCTTTGCCAATCTGCACCCCAGAGTGGTAGAGCGTGACTGCGATGTCGAGCAGCTCCTAGGCATCCTGACCTCACAAGACCAGCGCTACCTGAGCGACGGTTTTATCGTCACCGACAATGGCCGTTATGTCGGCCTAGGCACCGGCGAGCAACTGGTGCGCGCCGTGACGGAAGCACGGGTAGAGGCCGCCCGCCATGCCAACCCGCTGACCTTCCTACCCGGCAACATCCCCATCAGCCAGCATATCCAGCGCCTGCTCGACCACCATGTGGCCTTTGTGGCTTGTTATGCCGACCTGAACCATTTCAAGCCCTTCAATGACCAGTACGGCTACTGGCGCGGCGATGAAATGATCCGGCTGCTGGCACGCGTCACCACCAGCCATGCCGATCCTGAGCGCGATTTTGTCGGCCATGTAGGTGGTGATGATTTTTTGCTGGTGTTCCAAAGCCCCGACTGGCTGGCGCGCTGCCACGCCATTGTCAGCGAGTTTTCCCAAGAAGCGCGCAAACTGTTTGACCCGGAAGCGCAACGGGCCGGAGGCATTCAGGCCGAAGACCGGCATGGCGTGCTGCGGTTCTTTCCCTGCACCACGGTCTCGGTGGGGGCCACCTGCATTGCCCCCGGCCAGCTCACCCAAGCCGAAGATGTAGCCAACCTAGCGGCAATGGCCAAGCACGAGGCCAAGCGCAGCACCCTGCCGGTGGTGGTGCATGGTGGCGGCCAGCGCCCCCACCCGCACCTGATGGCCGTGCCACGCAGCACAGACCTAGATGCTGCCCCACGCGAGGCTCTGGTCGCCTGAGCCTCTAGGGCTTGCCCCCACTATCGGGCCGTGGCGGGAGCCACCTCCGGGGCTTTCCAGCCCCCACCGATGGCCTTGTACAGGGCAATCTGGTTTTGCCGCTGCGCCAACTGGGTTTGCGCTAGGGCCTGCTGGCTGGCAAACAGCGTGCGCTGGGCGTCGAGCACCTCTAGGTAATTGGCAACACCGTTGCGGTAACGCAAATCAGCCAGCCGAAAGCGCTCCGCCTCTGCCTGCGCCTGCTCTTGCTGCGCCTGCAACTGTGGCCCCAAGGTGGCAAAACCGGCCAGTGCGTCGGCCACCTCACGGAAGGCCGTTTGGATAGCTTTCTCATACTGCGCCAGTGCCAAGTTGCGCCCCGCTTGAGCTGCCTCCAGATTGGCCTGATTGCGCCCTGAATCAAAAATAGGCAACAGCGCCTGCGGTGCCAGAGTCCAGCCCCAAGAACCGCTTTGGAATAAACCGGACAGCGCGCCGCTGGCCGTGCCTGCACTGGCCGTCAGGGCAATGCGCGGAAAGAAGGCTGCACGAGCAGCGCCGATATTGGCGTTGGCAGCCAGCAATTGCTGCTCGGCAGCCCGAATATCGGCACGGTGTACCAACAAATCAGAGGGCAGCCCCACTGGCACCTCACGCAATACCGGTGCGGCCAATGTACCAGCACCCGACTCCAGCAACGCCTCAGGCGGGGTGTGGCCCACCAACTGCGTCAGGGCATTGATATCCAAGGCCCGCAGGCGCTGCTGCTGGGCCAAGGTAGCCTTGGCCGATGCCAACAAAGACTGGGCTTGACGCACATCCAGCGCTGAAGTCACGCCACGCTCAAAACGCAAGCGCACCAGCCGCAAAGAGTCTTCGCGCGTAGCCAAGGTGTGCTGCGTCAGGGCCAACAGTTCGTTGTTGGTTTGCAAACTCAGCCACGTGCTGGCTACCGAGGCCACCAAGCTGGTCTGCACCGCATTGCGCGCCTCTTGGGTAGCCAAAAATTGCGCCCGTGCGGCATCCTTGAGGCTGGCAATACGGCCAAAGAAGTCGATTTCCCACGATGTCAACAGCAAGCCAGCGGTGTAGGCACTGCTGATGTTGCCGCTGCCATCGGTTTTGGGCTGGCGGCTGCCTGTGACCCCGGCATTGATGGTCGGGAGCTGATCCGCGCTACGAATCTGGTATTGCGCCCGCGCCTGTTCGATATTGGCCACGGCGACATGCAAATCACGGTTGTGCTGCAAGGCCAGTGCCACCAGCTCACGCAAACGGGCATCGGCAATAAAGTCTTGCCATGCGGCAACATCTGCTGCCGCAGGGGTGTGGGTAGCGATGGCGGTGCCCTGTGTGGGCCACTGCGCCGCTACTGGGGCCTCAGGGCGCACATAGTCCGGCGTCATAGAGCAGCCCGCCAGAGACAAGACGGCCAGCAAGCTAGCCCAAGCCAAGGGCCGGAAAGAAAAATTCAGCGGCATGGTTCAGTGCTCCTTGTGGTTGATAGCTGGATGTTGCCCTTGGTGCAAGGCGCGTTTTTCTGCTTCAGACAAACCTTCTTCCGCTTGCGCCAAGAAGGCAGCGCCTGCTTCGGCAGTGATGCCCGCTTCTTCGGCATGGTGCTTAAAGCGCTCGCGCTGGCGCTCGCTGTCCTTAAACAGGCTGCGCACCACCACAAAGAAAATCGGCACCAAAAACACCGCCAGCACCGTGCCCACCAACATACCCGAAATCACCCCGGTACCAATGGCACGCTGGCTGGCCGAGCTGGCCCCAGTGGCCATCGCCAACGGCACCACGCCCAGCATAAAGGCCAACGAGGTCATGATGATGGGGCGAAAGCGCAAATGCGCTGCCGCCAAAGCCGCCTCGAACACGCTCTCGCCTTGGGCTTGCAAGTCTTTGGCAAACTCGATAATCAAAATCGCATTTTTAGCCGATAAGCCAATGATGGTAATGAGACCCACTTGGAAATAAACGTCGTTGCTCATGCCGCGTGCGCTCACGCCCAGCAGCACCCCCAACACCCCCAACGGCACCACCAAAATCACGGCCAGCGGAATAGACCAGCTCTCATACAGCGCCGCCAGTGCCAAGAACACCGCCAAAATAGCAAAACCGTACAAGATGATGGCTTGCGAGCCAGCCAGCTTTTCTTCGCGTGATTGACCCGTCCATTCAAAGCCAAAGCCCGGCGGCAGCTGGGCCGCAAAGCGCTCCATCTCGGCCATCGCGTCGCCCGTGCTGTAGCCCGGTGCCGCACCGCCAGAAATACGCATGGCCGGGTAGCCGTTGTAGCGCACGGTTTGCATGGCTCCCGATATCCAGCGCGTGCTGGCAAAAGCCGACAGCGGCACTGCCTTGCCTTGGTTGTTCACTGCTGTCAGTTTTAAGATGTCTTCAGGCTGCATGCGCTCTTTGGCCTCGGCCTGCACCACCACGCGCTGCAAGCGCCCAGCATTCGGAAAATCATTCACATAGGCAGAACCCAGCGCCGTAGAGATGGTGCTGTTGATAGCCGCAAAACTCACCCCTTGGGCATTGGCTTTATCACGGTCAATATCTACCTGCAACTGGGGTGCGTCTTCTAGGCCATCCGGGCGCACACCAGCCAGCACCTTGCTTTGGCGCGACATGCCCAGCATTTGGTTGCGCGCCGCTACCAGCGCATCATGGCCATTGCCGCCACGGTCTTGCAAGCGGAAGGTAAAGCCCGAACTGGTGCCCAGTTCTGGAATGGGCGGTGGATTGAGCGGGAAGATAAAGGCATCGCGCACGCCCATCAAAGCGCCCATTGCCCGCTTGGCCAGTGCCTCGGCACTGTGTTCCTCGCCGGGGCGCTCGGCCCAGTCTTTCAGCGTCACAAACGACAAGCCCGCATTCTGGCCTTGTCCAGAAAAGCTAAAGCCCAGCACCGCTACCATGCTTTTCACTTCGGGCTGCGCCAGCATAAAGGCTTCTACTTTTTCTGCCACAGCACGGGTACGCTCTTGCGTAGCCCCCGGTGGCAACTGGATATTGACCAGCACATTGCCTTGGTCTTCATTGGGCAAGAAAGACGTGGGCAAGCGCAAATACAGCACCCCCACAGCCGCCACCAGTGCCACATAAATCACCATCACCCGGCCCGAGCGGCGCAGCAGCTTGGCTACCCAGCCCTCATAACCTTTGGTACTGCGGGCAAAGCCCCGGTTAAAGGCACCAAAAAAGCCGGTTTTAGCATGGCCGTGGCCTGCCTTGACCGGTTTGAGCAGCGTGGCACACAGCGCGGGCGTGAGTGACAGCGCCATGAAAGCCGAGAAGGCAATTGACACCGCCATCACCGCCGAAAATTGGCGGTAGATATTGCCCACCGAACCGGCAAAAAAGGCCAGTGGCACAAACACCGCAATCAGCACCACAGTAATGCCGATGATGGCCCCGGAGATTTGGCTCATCGCTTTGCGCGTGGCCTCTAGCGGCGACAAGCCCTCCTCGCC
>JAIESZ010000049.1 GCA_019745615.1 Burkholderiaceae bacterium | reverse complement strand
GCCATGACGTCCATGGAGATCGAGGACAGGCGCAGCGGGTCGAACACAGTATGCATCTGGTGACTCGCGGGACGCCCCGGCAGCAAATGCCTAGGGTGGATAGCGCATCGTGCCACAGCACGACCCTCTCCCGCATCCTTTCTTTGTGGGCTATCTTGAATGCTTGAACAACGAAAATGATGCTATGCACCACCATCGGTAGCCATCATAGAAGGAGCAGGCACCATTTGAGGGAAAAAACTGCGGATGCAGCCCACTGGCCCGATAGTCTGCGGGGGTCTTAAACGTTGTACAGGTGCTGTTCTTGCCGACGGGCTGCACCAGAGCGCACCAGATCATCGACCAAACTGTGGTACCACGCTGGCAACGGCAGCTCGGCAAAATAGGCCGCATGGAGCTGGGCAAAATACGGGGTGTGGGCAAACCAGTGCTGCAAAACACTCACGGGTGTCTGTTGCCACTCTAGCAATTTGTACTTGAGTAGCACTTTGGCCGCATAGCGCGCATGTTTGAGTGGATCACGCACCCAGCCCTCCAGACGGCGGCGGGCGGTATCTAGAGCGCGGGGCGTGTCTTGAAACACGGGGCCGTGTCCGGGCACTACGGTGTGCGGGGCCAAATCAGCAATCAGGTCTAAGGTGGCCGCCACATCGGCAAAGGCTGCCTCACCATCAAGCTCTGGAAAGACGACACCAAACCCGTTCTCCCATAGGGCATCGCCTGAGATCAGGATGCGCTGCTGCGGTTCAAACAACAAGACGGCATGGGTATCGTGGCCTGGCGCGGCGTGGATTTGCCAAGGGCGCTCGCCCAGCCAAACTTCATGGCCCGGCTGCAATAAGGCATCGTAACGAAAGGGCGGACACTCTTGGCCCGTAGGCGTGTAGCTCAAGACATGGGCATCCCAATGCGCCACAGCGGCTGCCAATCCGGGCGCAATGGCGGTTTGCACTTGGGGCCAATGCTGTTGCAAGGCGGCATTGCCGCCACAGTGGTCACTGTGCAAATGGGTATTGACAATCCGCTCTAACGCTTGGCCCTGTAGGGCATGTGCCACCAAGGCCACGGTTTGTGCCGCATGGGTGCAATAGCCGGTATCGACCACCACAGAGCCGCAAGGCCCACCTGTAAACACGATGGTGTTGGCTGAAAGCCAACCGCGTTCCATGACGGTCATTTCTGGGGGTAGCAAGGGCATGGAAGTAGGCGGTCTCAAGTCGGATGCGCCCCGCTGTAGACGGGTTTTCAGCCCATGGTAGCAGTTTGCTGGAGCCTTGGTGCAGGTGCTGCTAGCCTTGCGCGTTACATACAGATATCTACTTTGCCACGGCCCGATTTGATACCGGAGCGAAGCAACTTGCCTTCGAGCCGCCGCCGTTTGGAGGCAAAAGTGGGCTTGGTGGGCCGACGCACCGGCAGCACCAACGATGCTTGGGCGATTAGCTCCGTGAGGCGGGCTAGGGCTTCTGCCTTATTTTGATCTTGACTGCGCGACGATTGTGCTTTGATGACGATGACACCGTCTTTGGTGATGCGGTGATCTTGCCACTGAAGCAGTTTTTCCTTCACCGCTGGAGCAAGGGAGGAGCGGCCAATATCAAAGCGTAAATGGATGGCGCTAGAGACCTTATTGACGTTTTGACCGCCCGGCCCTTGGGAGCGCACTGCGCTGAACTCTACTTCAGGGAGATAAATGGCATGTGGCATAGAGGGCTTGAGAAACTTGACGGTCAGAAGAAAATTGGGGTCAGATAACCACTAAACCAATTGAACCTGTACCCGTTTACCCAATGCAGCCGCATACTTTTGCAGCGTAGCCAATGATGGCGAATGCTTGCCACTGATCAGCGAAGCCTCCAAACGGGCCACAGCAGGGGCCTTAGTGCCCATGCGCTCTGCCACTTGGGCTTGCGTTAAGCCCGCCTCGTGCCGAGCTTTGAGAATGGCATCGAGCATGGGCATTTCTTCGCGTTGCAGGCGTTCGTACTCTGCGCGCACAGCTGGGTTTTGCAGTGCTTGGGCCTTGAGTTGTTCATGGGTGAGCATCTTTAATCTCCTTTAAGCGTTTGTGGGCCACCGCCAATTCCTTGGCTGGGATCTTGTCGGTTTTTTTAATGAAGCTGTGCAACACCACGATGCGCTGCCCGACCAAAGTGCAGTACAGCACACGGGCGATACCCTCAGCGCCTTTGAGGCGTAGTTCTAACAAGCCATCGCCCAGCGCCTTGGTGTGTGGCAAGCCCAGATGGGGGCCGTAATTCACCATGCGATCCGCCAAGACAATGTAACGGGCCAGCAGCGTAGAAGGTAGGGCCAGCACCTGCCCTTGGACAGTGGCATCATAAAATTGAATAGCGTACGGCATGAGTTTAATAATAACAAATTTGTTATTTGTGCCGGTGCGTAATCAAAATGCATGTTAAACCCCGTCCTTCAGAGTGACGGTCATCGAGACATTTTGAGCGCAAAAAATTCCGTAACCCGACCTACACCATTGGAAAAAGCGCCTCCCATTCAAACCACAGATTTGCCCATCCTCACTACCCCCCACCTTGTTGCGTATTCAGATTAGGCCCAACCTGCGTACGCAGCACCCGCAGTTGCCGATCCGCCACCACCGTAAACACCATCGTCGTATTCGGTGGTTCCAAAAAGCGCCAATCGTGGTGCGTTTCGTTCTGTAGCGCCAAGGGCGTGACTTTGGCCGGTTTGCCCAAGCGCCTGCGTACCTCGTCCATGCCCATGCCGGGGGTGATGCGGGCAAAGTTCTCTGGTGTCAGCACTTGGCGCAGGGCACTCATCTTGCCATCCGGGCCAATGGTAATCATGTAATTGCGCAGGCCAGCGGGCTGGCGGTTGTATTCCAGCGTGCGGCTGCCGCCGCCGTCGTCCCACACCTGATCGGGCACGCCAAAGCGATCGCGCACATCCACTTCGGTCGATAGCCCCTCCTCCAGTTCGCTGATGCGCTGGGGGTCGCAGGCACTCAGCGCGAGCAGGGCGCAAGCGATAGCAAAGCGGCTGGCAAGGTGTTTCAAAGACGGCATCGCGCATCCCCCGGTAAAATTGCGGCCAGAGAGGTTAACCCAGTCCATGTCCATCTTTGCCCGCCCCCACTATATGTCCGACGCGACACAGTTCATCAACCAGCTCAAAGCGCAGCGCCCCGAGCTGGATGCCCAGCAAGTGGCAGGCCGTGCCCTGCTGTGGGACAAGCAGGTAGACCGCGATCTCTGGCAAGACTACGACGCAGGCCGTGTGGCGCAAAAGCCCTATCCCTACCAAGCCAGTCCCAGCAAGGATTTGTAAGCACAGCATGGTCGCTGGCACTGGTTTGGCAACGGCCCCCAGCGCTCAAGGCGATAAAGGCATGAGCCAATAATGGGCAGTATCCCTGCCAATACGCCTGCCAAGCAGCCCCCAGTGGCCTTGGCAGGTGCTGCTGTATCTGTAGAGCCTGTGGATAGCCACAGCTCGGCGTTGGCGCGCCTGTATGGTCAGCCTTTGTTTGCTTTGCCAGCGGATTTGTACATCCCGCCCGATGCGCTGGAGGTCATGCTCGATGCCTTTGAAGGCCCGCTGGACTTGCTGCTGTACCTGATCCGCAAGCAAAACTTTAATATCCTCGACATCCCAATGGCGGCGCTGACGCGCCAGTATTTGGCCTATGTGGAGGAGATTCGCAGCCGCAACCTAGAGCTGGCCGCCGAGTACCTGTTGATGGCCGCCATGCTGATCGAGATCAAATCGCGCATGTTGCTGCCCGTGCGCAAAGCCGACAGCGGCGATGAGGTGGACGACCCCCGCGCCGAACTGGTGCGCCGCTTGCTAGAGTACGAGCAGATCAAGGGCGCTGCCGTGCAGTTGGGCCAAGCGCCGCAACAAGGGCGCGACTTTTGGGTGGCGCAGGTGGTGATGGGGCAAAGCCTGCAACAGCGCTTGCCCGATGTGTGTGTGGCCGACCTGCAAACGGCTTGGCGCGATATTTTGCGGCGTGCCACCCTCGTGCAGCACCACCGCATCACACGCGAAGAGTTAAGCGTGCGCGAGTACATGGGCCAAGTGCTGCGTGCCTTGCAAGGGCGGCGCTTTGTCGAGTTTGAAGAACTGTTCGATCCGGCCCAAGGCCGCACCGTGCTGGTGGTTACTTTTATTGCCCTGTTGGAACTGGCCAAAGAAACGCTGATCGAGATCACGCAGGCCGAAGCCTTTGCCCCCATCTATGTTAGGTTGGCCTATACGCCCGTCTGACGCCTCCATGCCGTGCCCTTGGCGGGCGCTCTTTTTTTATTCCTATTCTTTATGGCTTCACACGATTTTGATGTTCTGATTGTGGGCAGTGGTCTGGCTGGCTTGTCTGCCGCCTTGCATCTGGCCGCCACCCACCGCGTGGCCGTGATTACCAAGCGCACCATGCACGATGGCTCCAGCGCGTGGGCGCAGGGGGGCATTGCGGCGGTGCTGTCTGACAGCGACAGCTTTGCCGCCCATATTGAAGACACGTTGGTGGCCGGGGCCGGTTTGTGTGATTTAGCCAGCACGCGCTTTGTGGTCGAAAACGCGCCAGCGGCCATTGCGTGGCTGCGCGAGTTGGGCGTGCCCTTTACCCGCGAAGGTGAGCAGTTGCACCTGACCCGCGAAGGCGGCCACAGCGCCCGGCGCATTGCCCACGTCACTGATGCTACGGGTGCTGCCGTGCAAGAGACCCTGATCGACGTGGTGCGGGCCACGCCGGGCATCACGCTGTTTGAGCACCACACGTTGGTCGATTTGATTACCAGCCAAAAGCTGGGGCTGGCTGGGCAGCGCTGCTTGGGCCTGTATGCCCTAGATGAGCAAACCGACGAAGTCATTACCTTCCGCGCACCACAAACGGTGTTGGCTACTGGCGGCGCAGGCAAGGTGTACCTGTACACCACCAACCCCGATACCTCCACCGGCGACGGCATTGCCGCCGCTTGGCGGGCGGGTTGCCGGGTGGCAAACATGGAGTTCATCCAGTTTCACCCTACCAGCCTCTACCACCCACACGCCAAATCGTTTTTGATTAGCGAGGCGGTGCGCGGTGAGGGTGGGCAGCTCAAGTTGCCCGATGGCACACGCTTTATGCTGGCGCACGACCCGCGCGCTGAACTGGCCCCGCGTGATATCGTGGCCCGTGCCATCGACTTTGAAATGAAAAAGCACGGTCTCGATTGCGTGTATTTAGACATTTCTCACCAAAGCCCGGCGTTTTTGCAGGAGCATTTCCCCAACATCTTGGCGCGCTGCGCCGAGTTGGGTATTGACATCAGCAAAGACCCAATTCCGGTGGTGCCCAGCGCCCACTTTACCTGCGGTGGTGTCTTGACCGACTTGGCTGGGCGCACCGACCTGCCCGGTCTTTACACCGTGGGCGAGGCGGCCTGTACCGGCCTGCATGGCGCTAACCGGCTGGCCAGCAATTCATTGCTAGAGTGCATGGTGTTTGCCCGTGCTGCCGCCCAAGCCATTGCTGCCGCGCCGCGCTCCTTGATTCCGGCGCTGCCGCGCTGGGACGATAGCCGCGTGCAAGACGCCGATGAGGCCGTGGTCATCTCGCACAATTGGGATGAGCTGCGCCGCTTTATGTGGGACTATGTCGGCATAGTGCGTACCAACAAGCGGCTGGAGCGGGCTGCACACCGCATCCGGCTGTTGCAAGCTGAAATCCAAGAGTTTTATGCCCATTTTCATGTCACCCGCGACCTGCTGGAGCTGCGCAATCTGGTGCAGGTGGCTGACCTGATTGTGCGTTCGGCGCAAATGCGCCGTGAAAGCCGTGGCTTGCATTACAGCCGTGATTACCCCAGTCTGGCCGCACCGGCGGCTCCCTCCATTCTTGTTCCTCCCCTTACCCACTGAAATTGGACGTATCCACCATGTTCCGTACCTTGCTCAAATCCAAAATCCACCGCGTTAAAACCACGCATTGCGAGCTGCACTACGAAGGCTCCTGCGCCATTGACGAAGACCTGCTCGATGCTGCCAACATTGCCGAGAACGAACAAGTCCATATCTGGAACATCGACAACGGCGAGCGCTTTGTCACCTATGCCATCAAGGGCCAGCGTGGCAGCGGCATGATTTCGGTCAATGGTTCGGCGGCACGCCGCGCCTGTGTGGGCGATTTGCTCATCATTGCTGCCTTTGCCCAAGTGCATGAAGACCACGTCAAAACGCACGAGCCAGAACTGGTGTTTGTCGATGACAACAACCGCCAGACCGAGCTGCGCCACCATGTGCCCACCCAGCTGCTCTAAGCAGCCTGAAAGCCCACCATGCCCCACCTGATTGTTGAGTACTCTGCCAACCTGAGCGGCTTTCCTGAAGCCCAAATGTTGGCCGAGCTAAACCAGACTGTCACCGCCAGCCCAGAAATCCCGGATGAGATTGAGCTCAAGAGCCGCTGCGTGGCCCATGCGTCTTACGCGGTGGGCACCCAAACTACAGGCCGGGCTTTTGTCCATGCCCAATTGCGACTGTTGTCGGGCCGTAGCCCTGAGGCCAAGCTCGACTTTTCGCAGCGCATTGTTGCTGTGCTGCGCCGCCTGACACCCCAGCCTGAGGGGGTGTTGGTGCAGTTGAGCGTCGAGATTGTCGATATGGATCGGCCTTCTTACACCAAAACCCGCCTGTAAGCCCGGCATGGGGGCCTAGCCAGTCTGCTTGGCCCCATGCGACTTGAGCAGTTGCACCATTTGCTCATCTTGCCTTTTATGCGCCAAGAATAACAATGAGTGCCCTTGGGTGTCCACCCCCCGTGGTGAGACGCCTGAGCGCAGCAATTGGTTGGCCGCAGCCCAGTTTCTGGCTGACACCGCCGCCAATAGGCGCGGATCGGCCGGAGTGCGGTCGAGTGCAGGCCGGGCCGTGACTGTCGCAGGGCTGGCAGCAGGTTCGGGGGTGGGCGGTGTTTCCACTTCTGGCTCGTCAGAGGGCGCAGTTTTTTTGTGGTCAAACACCTCTCCGGCCAGCGAAGCCACCAAAAACCACACCAGCACCGAGACGGTAATCATGCCCATGATGATGAGCGCTTTGGTGTATTCGTCAAATTCGTCCATGCCTGTCTCCCTGCATCTTCTTCTGTGATCGCTTGTTCATGGGTTTAGGCCAGTTCGGCGCTGATCCAGCCGCGCAGACTGTTGATAAAGGCCCAGGCTTGTATCTTTGGCATGTCTTCTAGCCGTACTACGGCCTCACGCAGGCGTCCTTCATGCAGTGCCACCGCCCGCCCGACACCGGGCAGCAGCCCGCAGTGCAGCGCTGGCGTGACCCATTGGCCATCGAGCAGCATAGCCACATTGCCACGGGTGCATTCGGTTATTTCGCCTTCTTCGTTGTACAGCACGGTGTCGTAGATGTCGGCAGCGCTGGGGGCCAATGCTTCGTAATGTGCGCGGCGGGTGGTTTTGTGCCGAACAAAGGGGCCATGCGCCTCGGCCAGCGGCTGCGCGGCCAGTTGCAAGCGTACCTGTGCTGGCGATGGATCCAGTGCAAAGGCTTGGGCGCTGGGCTGGCCGTGGGCGTTCAGGAGCAGGCGCACCCGCCAGCAGCCTTGGGGGTGGGTTTGGGCCAAGTCGTTCAGGCATTGCTGTACACGGGCTGCATCCCAAGGATAAGAAAAATGTTGGGCCGCACTGTGCAAGCGCGCCAAGTGCTGGGCACCGTAGCGCCATTGGCCCTGCTCTAGCGCTAGGGTTTCCAGAAGATCAAAAGGCATACTTGCTTGTTCCACAAAGGCGCGCTTGTGACGCCATTCATTCCATTCTGCACTGGCTTGAGAACTGGCGGTAATGCCGCTGCCAATACCGCAGCGGGCTTGGCCGCCTTGGAGTACTACCGTTCTGATCGGTACATTGAAGGTGGCTCGAATACCGCCTTGTGCATCGGGGCGCACCACACCCAGCGCACCACAATAAATGCCCCGTGGCCCGTTTTCTAAGGCAGCAATGGCCTGCATGGCCCGCACTTTGGGGGCACCAGTGATGGAGCCGCACGGAAACAATGCTGCAAACACCTGTGCCAGCGTGGTACCGGCACGGGTGCTGGCCTGTACATCCGAGGTCATCTGCCAAACAGCGGGTAGGGCTTGGGTGTGGAACAGCCGGGGCACTTGCACGCTGCCGGGGTTGGCAATGCGCGAGAGGTCGTTGCGCAGCAAATCCACAATCATCACGTTTTCTGCACGTTCTTTGGGGTTAGTGCGCAAAGCAGCAGCTTGGGCCGCATCTTGCTCTGGCGTGCTGCCCCGTGGTGCCGTGCCCTTCATCGGGCGGGCGAGTATCTGCCCGCCATCAGCGTGGCAGTGCCAGTCAAAAAATAGTTCGGGCGATACCGAGAGCACCTGCGCGTCGCCGGTGTCCAGATAGGCTGCGTAGCCCCCCGGCTGCGCCCGTTGCAAGGCAGCAAACAGGGCCGGGGCTGCTGTAGGGCTATCGCCCTCGACACGGGCTTGCATGGGGGCGGTGTAGTTGACTTGGTAATACTCGCCGTTGGCAATCGCCTGTTGGATCTGGTGCAGGGCCGTATCAAAGGTGCTGCGCGTTAGCGCTGGCTGCCAGTGCAAGCGGGGGGCTGGCGCTGTCTCGGCGTTGTTGGGCCAAGGCAAGGCTTGATCGTACAGGGCAAACCAAGCCAGCGGGCCATCAGCTGGGTGCGTGCACAGGGCGGCATCAAAGGCGGCGGCGGCTTCGTAGCGCAGATAGCCAAGGCACCAAGCGCCCGCTGCGGCAGCCGCTTGCACGCTATCGAGTACGGCGGGTACTTCTGCCCACGTGTGCGCCGTTAACACCTGCCGGGGCGTGCCAAAGGCGTGGCGCAGCCGGGGGGCGTCGGGGCCAGCGTGCGGGTCAGAAAAATCAAGCTGGGCGGTCAGGCGCACTGGCATGGAAAGAGGAGGGTCGGATGGAAACAAAAGGAGGCTCGTCGCGTATCTTATGGGGGCTTAACGCTGGTGGTGGTATCTTGAATGGCAGCATCGCATAGACTCGCACGCCCCCAGTATCGTTCCCGGCCCGACATTACCCCACCCCCATGAGCTACTCCGTCAAGGAAATTTTTTATACCCTGCAAGGCGAAGGTGCCCAAGCCGGACTGCCCGCCGTATTTTGCCGCTTTGCTGGCTGCAACCTCTGGAGTGGCCGCCCTTCAGACCGTGCCAGCGCCTTGTGTCGCTTTTGCGATACCGATTTTGTGGGCACTGATGGCACCTTGGGCGGCAAGTTTGACAGTGCGATGGCCTTGGCCGAGCAAATTGCCGCGCTGTGGCCAGCGGGCGATACCCAGCACCGCCTCGTGGTGCTGACCGGCGGCGAGCCACTGCTGCAAGTAGATCCCGCCCTGATTGACGCTCTGCACGCGCAAGGCTTTCGGATTGCGTTAGAAACCAATGGCACTTTGCTGGCACCGCCGGGCATTGATTGGCTGTGCGTCAGCCCCAAAGCTGGTACCACCTGGGTGCAACAGCAGGGCCAAGAGTTGAAAGTGGTGTGGCCGCAGCCGGGGCTGGATTTAGACCAGCTTGAAAGCACGGGCCAATTTGCGCACCGCTTTTTGCAGCCCTTGGATAATGCACAACAGGCACAGCATATTGCCCTGTGCATTGATACCTGCTTGCAACGCCCCGCTTGGCGTTTGAGCCTGCAAACCCACAAACTCACCGGTATCCGTTGAGGCCCCACCATGCAATTGACTGTTAGCCAACGTTTTTTCTTTGACGCCGCCCACACCTTACAACGCGAGATTGAGGCCGAAGGCAGCCGCCGTATTCACGGCCATACCTACCACGCCGAAGTGTTCATCTCTGGCCCCCGCAACCCTGTCAGTGGCATGGTGATTGATCTGGGGCATGTGCGCCAGCGGCTAGTCGCCCTGCGCGAGCAGCTAGACCACCACTTGCTCGATGAAGTGCCCAATCTCGGCCCAGCCACGCTAGAAAACCTGTGCCTGTTTATTGCCAACGCGCTGGCCGATATGCAACCACCGCCCAGCCGCGTGCGTGTGTGGCGCGACGCAGTGGGCGATAGCTGTACGCTGGATTTATAAGCCGTTTAGGCGGCCCCGATATTCGGCACTAGCCCAGCAGTAGGCTGGCCGTTTTTCAGCGCGGCGGTAAAGGCCAGCATCCGGTCAATCGGCAGCCGCGCACGCGGGATCAAGGCCGGATCGACCTCAATGGCGTTGCTGCCGCTCTCTAGCACCTGCGCGACGCCAGCCAAACTGTTCATCGCCATCCACGGGCAATGGGCGCAGCTTTTGCAGGTGGCGCTGTTGCCTGCTGTGGGCGCTTCGTAAAACACCTTGCCGGGGTTGAGCGTGCGCAGCTTGTGCATCATGCCGTTGTCGGTGGCCACGATGAACTCTTGGGCATCCAGCGTTTTGGCGGCGTGCAAAATGGCTGAAGTCGAGCCGACAGCATCCGCCAGCGCCACTACCTCGGCGGGCGATTCTGGATGCACCAGAATTTTGGCTTGGGGGTGTTGCTGCTTGAGTTCTTGCAGCTCAAAGGCCTTGAACTCGTCGTGGACGATGCAAGCCCCGTTCCAAAACACCATGTCTGCGCCGGTTTCGCGGCGGATGTAGTCGCCCAAGTGGCGGTCGGGTGCCCAGAGGATTTTTTGCCCCTTTTCTTTGAGGGCGCACACGATGTCCAGCGCACAACTGGACGTGACCAGCCAGTCAGCACGCGCTTTGACGGCGGCGCTGGTGTTGGCATACACCACCACGGTGCGATCTGGGTGGGCATCGCAAAAAGCGCTAAATTCATCCACTGGGCAGCCCAAATCGAGCGAGCAGGTGGCATCCAGATCGGGCATCAGGATGGTTTTTTCTGGCGAGAGGATTTTGGCCGTCTCGCCCATAAAGCGCACACCCGACACCACCAAGGTTTGCGCAGCGTGGTCGCGGCCAAAACGCGCCATTTCTAGCGAGTCGCTGACGAGGCCGCCGGTTTCTTCGGCTAAGTCTTGCAAGTCTGGATGCACATAGTAGTGCGACACCAGCACCGCGTTTTTTTCTTTGAGCAGGCGGCGGATTTTGTCTTTCAGCGCGGCGCGTTCTGCTGGCGCTGGCTCGGCGGGCACCCGCGCCCAAGCGTGCTTGGTGGCGCAGACGGTGCCTTCGCTGGGCTGTTCGTATTCAACGTCTTTGAGGGCTTCAGGG
>JAIESZ010000111.1 GCA_019745615.1 Burkholderiaceae bacterium | reverse complement strand
CAGCAAAGTGACCACCAGCACCGCAAAGGTAGACAGCGAAATCCACCACGCATCAATGTTATTTTTGCCCTGACTCAATAGCTCCCCCAGCGAAGGCGTACCCGGCGGCACGCCCAACCCCAGAAAATCCAGCGAGGTCAGTGCCAAAATGGCCGCGCTCATACGAAATGGTAAAAAAGTAACCACCGGCGTGAGGCTATTGGGCAAAATATGCCGCCAAATGATTTGCCCATTGCCTACCCCTAGCGCCCGTGCCGCCTTGACATAATCGAGCTGGCGATTGCGCAAAAATTCTGCGCGCACATAATCTGACAAACCCATCCAGCCAAATAAACTCAGCAGCACCAACAACAGCCCGATACTGGGCGAGAGTACCGCACTAAAAATAATCAGCAAGTACAATTCGGGCATTGAACCCCAAATTTCTATCAGGCGCTGGGCAATCAAATCGGTCTTACCACCAAAAAATCCCTGAATCGCCCCTGCTACCACACCCAGCACGACGCCAGTAAAAGTCAATGCCAGTGCAAACAACACACTGACGCGAAAGCCATAAAGCAACTGCGCCAACAAGTCGCGCCCCCGGTCATCAGTACCCAGCCAATTTTGCCGCGAAGGGGCCGAAGGATTAGGAGCCTCGGCAAAATAATTCAGGGTATTGGGGCCGTAGGAATTGAGGGTATAAAGTGCCCAATTATCTCCTTGGGTGATACGCTCGCGGATGAACGGATCTAAATAATCTGTGGGCGTGGCAAAATCACCACCAAAGGTAGTTTCGGGGTAATCTTTGAGCATCGGAAAGTAGGTCTGACCTTGGTAGCGTACCAGCAGCGGCCTGTCATTGCTTACCAGCTCGGCACACAAACTCATCAGCACCAAGGCGCAAAAAAGAACCAAGCTCCAATAGCCTAAGCGCTGGCGCTTAAAACGCCGCCAAGCCCGCCGCGATGGCGACAAAGAGACTGAACTCACAGCACTAATCGAACTTGACACGCGGATCCACCCAAACATAACAAAGATCGCTAATCAGCTTAGTCACCAACCCGATCAGCGTGAACAGGTACAAGGTTCCCAGCACCACCGGATAATCGCGCCGAATCACGCTTTCAAAGCTCAAAAGCCCTAAGCCATCAAGCGAGAACAATGTCTCTATCAACAAAGAGCCGGTAAAAAAAGCGCCAATAAAGGCAGCCGGAAACCCAGTCACAATCGGAATCAGCGCATTGCGAAAAACGTGTTTATACAACACCTGCCGCTCAGATAATCCCTTGGCGCGTGCCGTAAGCACATACTGTTTGCGGATTTCTTCCAAAAATGCATTTTTGGTCAGCATGGCCGTGACGGCAAAACTGCCCAGCACCATCGCCACAATTGGTAGCGTGATGTGCCAGAGATAATCGACGATGCGTGCACCCCATGACAATTCTTCCCAGTGGGCCGAGGTAAGGCCCCGCAGCGGAAACCATTGCAACTGGCCGCCAAACACCACCAGCAGCGCCACCCCCAGCACAAAGCCCGGAATAGCATAGCCGACCAGAATCAACAGGCTAGTCACAAAATCAAAGCGCGAACCGGCCCGCACCGCCTTAGCGATGCCCAAAGGTACCGCCACCAAATAGCTGATAAAAAAAGTCCACAGCCCCAAGCTGATCGAGACCGGCAGCTTTTCTACAATCAGTTGCCAAACTTCTTTGTTTTGAAAAAAGCTGCGCCCTAAATCAAAGCGGGCAAACTGGCCCAGCATTTGCACAAAGCGCTCATGCGCCGGTTTGTCAAACCCATACAAGGCCTTGATTTGCTCTAGGCGCTTGGGATCGACGCCCTGCGCCCCCCGGTAGGATAGGCCACCGCCTTCAGCCCCGCCACCAGTGGCCCCAGCTTTGGCTTCGGCCAGATACTGCTCCACTGGGCCGCCGGGGACAAATTGCAGCACGATAAAAGTCAGCAGCAGCACGCCCAGCAACGTGGGCAGCATCAGCAAAATGCGTTTGAGAATATAGGCAAACACCGCTCAAGGCCCTTTCTGTTCTGGCGCAGGCTTGGCCCACCAAGTGTCCATCACCCAGCCCTCGCCACTGGTATACGGTGGTACGGTGGCAGGCAGCGCCAGCCGCCAAGCGTTGTAGGCCATGCGGTGCGTCGGGGCCGTCCACTGCGGAATCAGCACATGGCTGTGGGCAATAGCCCGCTCTAGCGCGTGGCAGGCGGGCAAAAGTTGGGCTTCGGTTTTGGCTGCGGTCATGGCGGTAATAAAAGCATCGACCGCCGGATTTTTGACGCCAGAAAAATTGCCCGAATCTTCGGTGTCGGCGGCTTGGCTACCAAACAGGTCAGCAAACTCTTGGCCGGGGTTGTGCGTGCCACCATAAGCAATGCTGGTGATATCAAAATCAAATTTTTGCAGCCGCTGTTGGTAGAGCGCAAAGTCCACCGAGCGAAAACGCAGCGTGATGCCCAATTTTTCTAAATTGCGCATCCATGGGGCTACAGTGCGCATTCCGCCCTCGTTGCTGTCCATGTATTCCAGCACCAGCGCTTGGCCTTGGGCATTGCGCAGGGCACCGTCGCGCACCTCCCAGCCTGCCTCTTTGAGCAATTGTTGCGCACGGCGCAGGTTGCCGCGCAACGACTGTGGCGCATCGGTGCGTGGTGGCACGGTCATGGGGCCAAAGGCAGCAGCGGGCAAAGATGCGCGCCAAGGCTCCATCAGGGCCAACTCTGCCGGTGTAGGCTGGCCTTGGGTAGCACAAGCAGTGTTGCCAAACAGTCCCTGTACGCGAGCATAAGAGCCATAAAACATCTGCCGGTTCATCCACTCAAAATCCACCGCCAGCCCCAGCGCTTCACGCACGCGCACATCTTGCAACAATGGGCGGCGCGTATTGAGCACATAACTCTGGAAACCAGAGGGCAACTGGTGCCGGAACTCGCCCTTGACCAGCTCGCCAGTATCAAATTTTTTACCCGTAACACGCCGCGCCCAGTCTCCGGCGCTAAAAAAGCGCATCAGGTCAAACTCACCGGCTTTCAGCGCTTCTAGCCGGGCCGTGGCGTCTTTGTAAATTTTGACGGTGATGCGATCAAAGTTGGCCGTACCCCGGCGCACGTTCAAATCTTTGGCCCAATAGTGCGGGTCGCGCACGTAGGTGATGTCTTTGCCAAAGCGCACTGGGCCAATTTTGTACGGGCCGCTGCCCAAAGGCTCATCGGTGACCACTTGGTCAAATGGCTTGGGCTTGCCGCCTTCAACGCCCCAGTCGCGGCTAAACACTGGCAAGCCGCCCACCGTCAAGGGCAGTTCGCGATTGGGTTTTTTAAAGCGATAACGCACCGTGCGCTCATCCAGCACATCAACACCAGCCACGTCGATGAGCATGGTTTTGTACGCGGGCGAAGTATGCGGGCCGGTCAGGGTGTCAAAACTGTGCTTCACATCCAGCGCCAGCACCGGCTTGCCGTGGTGAAAGCGCGCCTCAGGGCGCAAGCGGAAGGTGGCGCTCAAGCCATCGGGGGCCACCTGTATATCTTCCGCCAGCAGGCCATAAGAGGTAGCGGTCTCGTCCAGTGAACCGGCGAGCAAAGAATCAAACAACAATGACGGCAAATACGCGGGCGCACTGCCTTTGATGGTGAAGGGATTGTATTTATCAAAGGTGGAAGCCCTGGAGTTGCTCACCAAGCGCAACTCGCCGCCCTTGGGTGCTTGCGGGTTCACATAGCTAAAGTGGCTAAAGCCTGCCGGGTATTTAGGACTGCCCCACAGCGCATAGCCATGCGCAGCCCAAGCCGGGGCTGCTACACAGAATAAAGAGAGAAACAAACAGCGCATGCGACAATTCTGCACCACGTTTGCCGCCGTGGCTCTGCACAATTTTGGTGCATACAGCGAGCCTCTGGCTCCAACGGTGGCCGACTCCTTACCTTCTGCCAATTTTTTATTCTTTTTTTGATACAGGGGAACCACCATGGGTTTTTTAACCGGCAAAAAGCTGCTCATTACCGGCGTGCTGTCCAACCGCTCCATCGCCTATGGCATTGCCAAGGCTTGCCACGCCCAAGGCGCAGAACTGGCTTTTAGCTATGTCGGTGAGCGCTTCAAGGGCCGCATCACCGAGTTTGCCGCCGAATTTGGCTCCAGTTTGGTGTTGGATTGCGATGTGGCCGATGATGCCCAAATTAACCAACTCTTTGCCGACTTGGGCGCAGCTTGGGGCCAATTTGATGGTTTTGTGCACAGCATTGGCTTTGCCCCACGCGAAGCCATTGCCGGTGATTTTCTCGATGGCCTGAGCCGCGAAAACTTCCGCATTGCCCACGACATCAGCGCCTACAGCTTCCCAGCCATGGCCAAAGCAGCCCTGCCTTACCTGAACGATAAATCAGCCCTGCTGACGCTGTCTTATTTGGGTGCCCTGCGCGCCATCCCCAACTACAACACTATGGGCTTGGCCAAGGCCAGCCTAGAGGCCAGCGTGCGCTTTTTGGCCGAATCGCTGGGGCCGCGTGGTATGCGCGTCAATGGCATCAGCGCAGGCCCGATCAAAACACTGGCAGCCAGCGGCATCAAAGATTTTGGCAAACTGCTGGGCACGGTGGCCAATGCCTCACCGCTGCGGCGCAATGTCACGATTGAAGATGTGGGCAATGTGGCGGCCTTTTTGCTGTCGGACTTGGCCGGTGGTGTGACCGCAGAAATTACCTATGTCGATGGTGGCTTTAGCCAAACAGCAGGCCTGAGCCGCGACAGCGAATTACTGGCTTGACCATTTACCAGTTGACCGCATAGTAAGCCCATGAGCACCCACACAGCACCCCTGCCCCTTGGCAGAAATCAATGTTTCAAAGAATGGCTTTTTCTGCTGTCTGGGTTGCTGTTGCTGGGTAGTTTTATTGGCTGGTCTGTTTGGACGGAACACAAAGAAACCACCCTACGCGAGCGTCAACGCCTGCAAAGTCAAGCGCAAATAGTGCATGACAACCTAGGCCGCCAATTAGAGGCCATCAACATGGCCTTGCTAGATGTGCGTGACACCGTACCCCGCTGGCGCAGTGCGCCAGAGCAACTGGCACAGGCCAACCAGCAGTTGCGCACCATCGCCAACGCCATGACGGGCATTCGCACGATGATGGTAATCAATGCCCAAGGCATTGTTGAGGCTGCCAGCCGGGCCGAACTTATTGGCCACGATTACAGCCAACGCAAATATTTTCAAGCGGTGTTGGCTGCCCCCCATAGCAGCACCCTTTATGTTGGCGCACCTTTTACCACCACACTGGGCGTGTGGGCCATGAACGTGGTGCGCATGATCTCTGACGCCGATGGCCGTTTTGCAGGCATTGTCAGCGCGACGCTAGACCCACAAGAGTTTGAGGTGCTGCTCAACTCGGTGCGCTATGCCCCAGATATCTGGTCATCGCTGGCCCACGGAGATGGAGTCAGTTTTATGATGGTGCCCGACCGTCCAGAGCAATCGGGCAAAAATTTAGCCCAGCCCGGCTCCTTTTTCTCGCAACACTTGGACAGCGGCCTGAGCAGCAATATCTTTACAGATACTGTCTACGCTACGGGTGAAACGCGAATGCTGGCCATACACACCATACACCCCACAGACTTGAATATGGACAAGCCCTTGGTGGTGGCTGTAGGGCGTGATCTGGAGGCTATCTATGCCGATTGGCAAGCAAGCGCCATAGAAACGCTGCTGCTGTTTAGCCTGCTGGCGCTGACAGCCTGTGCTGGCCTCTGGCTGCTACAAAGCCGACAACGGCGTGCTTGGCTCATCCATGTCACCAACCAAACCGCACTGGACAAGCAAGCCACGGCCCTTGAAGAGCGTTGGCAAGCCGTAATCAATGCCACCAACCAAGGTGTCTGGGACTGGAACACGCAAACCAACCAAGTGTTTTTCTCCTCCGTCTGGAAATCCATGCTCGGTTATGCCGACGATGAAATTGGAGACCAGCTAGACGAATGGACTTTACGCCTGCACCCAGACGACCGTGAGCAAGTCTATGCCGCCCTCCAACCCCACTTAGACGGCAAAGTGGCGTTCTACCAAAACACCCATCGGGTACGCTGTAAGAGCGGCGGCTACAAATGGATTTTGGATCGGGGCTGTGTCATTGAGCGCGACAGCAACGGCAAGCCAGTGCGGATGGTGGGTATACGCACCGATGTCACCGAGCAGCGCGAGCAACAACAACGCCTGCAACGGCTAGCCGAAAACTTGCCCGGCTTTCTCTACCAATACCGCCTCTGCCCTGATGGGCGCGCCGACATGCCCTACGCCAGCCCCGGCATTGAGGATATTTATGGTGTCAGCCCAGAACAGGTGCAAGCAGATGCAAGCCCAGCCTTAGAGCGCATTCACCCCGACGATCAGGCGCGGGTACTGGCCAGCATTGAGCAATCGGCCAAAAACATGAGCCCTTGGCACGATGAGTACCGGGTACTGCACCCCACATTGGGCGAGCGTTGGGTTAATGGACAAGCCACGCCACAACCTTGCGACGGCGGTTGCATACTGTGGCACGGCTATAACTACGACAGCACAGAGGCCAAAGCCAAGAGTTTGGCACTGCAAAAAACCGAGCACCTCATGCGCCACCTGCTCGATGAGATGCCCATTGGGCTATGCCAAGTCAATGCCAAAGACCAAATTTACTTTCGTAACCGGCGCTTTACTGAACTGGTAGGCTACAGCGAGGCACAAACCCCCACCCTGACCGCCCTGCGCACCTTGCTACACCCGGATGCACAATACCGCACCGAAAGCTACCAAGCGTGGATAGAAGCCGTTGACGAGGCCGCACAAACTGGCCGGGAAATCCCACCACAGACATTTTTGTTCTACACCGCCAACGGCCAAGAGCGTACAGTGCAGGTGGGCGGCATTCGGTTTAACGACAACATACTGATCACCTTTATAGACCATACCGCGCAAAAACAGTACGAAGCCCAACTGCGCCAAGCCAAAGACGCCGCCGAAGCCGCCAGCCAAGCCAAAAGCGCCTTTGTGGCCAACATGAGCCACGAAATTCGCACCCCCATGAACGCCGTACTGGGCATGTTGCAATTGCTACAACACACGCGGCTCGATGCCAGCCAACACGATTACACACAAAAAGCCCAAGAAGCGGCCCGCTCTTTGCTGGGCATCATCAACGATATTTTGGACTACTCCAAAGTGGAGGCAGGTAAGCTGGCGCTAGAGACGGTGCCGTTTCGTATGGACCAAGTGCTGCTCAATCTATCAGTGCTTGCGTCTGCTGCTTTGCAGCACAAAAACATCGAAATGGTGTTCAACATTGACCCACAATTGCCCACCGTCCTGCATGGCGATGGGCCACGGCTGCAACAGGTGCTGCTCAACCTCAGCAGCAATGCCATCAAGTTCACCGAGCATGGCGAAATTGTGTTGCAACTGCGGGTGATAGACGCCGATGCCCACCATGCCCGCATTGCCTTTGATGTGCGTGACACTGGCATTGGCATTGCACTCGATAGACAACAAGCCATTTTTGAAAGCTTTACCCAAGCCGAGAACTCTACGAACCGCCGCTATGGCGGCACTGGCTTAGGGCTGGCTATCTGCCAATCGCTGGTCAGTGCCATGGGCGGGCAACTGAGCGTAGAGAGCACGCCGGGCCAAGGGAGCTGCTTTAGTTTTTGTCTTGATTTTTTGCGCGATGCTGAAACACTGGCACAAGAACAACAGATCACACAGCAAGAACACAGCCTACCCACCGTGTCAGGGTTGCATGTCTTGATTGTCGATGACCATGCCACCACCCGCGAAGTGCTGCTAGAAATTACCCAGTCTTTTGGCTGGCGCGCCGTCGCCGTGGGCAGTGGCAGCGAGGCCCTTGAACAGACGCGCAACACAGCCCTCACCGACCCTTTCGACTTGGTGTTATTAGACTGGATGATGCCCGGCATGGATGGCTGGGCCACCTTAGAGCAACTGCGCAACCTCTCTCCTGCGGGCAACTCAGCCAAGGTGCTGATGGTCAGTGGCCACGGACGCGAATGGCTAGAGCAGCGGCAAAACACCCAAGTACAGCTCCTCGATGGCTATGTGGTCAAGCCGTTTACGCCCTCCTCGCTGCTCAACGCCGCCATTGAGGCCACCAGTGGACGGCGATCACCACTGCCCGCTACCAGCAACCATGTCATGCAGCAGCCGCTGAAAAATTTACGGATTTTGTTGGTAGAAGACAACCTGCTGAACCAACAGGTGGCGCGTGAACTGCTGCTCCATGCCGGAGCGCAAGTGCGGGTAGCCAACCACGGCCAAGCAGCGATTGATGTCCTACAAGAGCAGCCCGATGCCTACGATGTGGTTTTGATGGACATCCACATGCCGGGCATTGATGGTTACCAAACGACCCACATCTTGCGCCAAGACCTGCAGCTCACACTGCCGATCATTGCCATGACCGCCAACGCGATGGTCAGCGACCGCGAAGCCTGCCTCGCCAGCGGCATGAATGACCATGTCGGCAAGCCGTTTGACATTCAACACTTGGTGACCGTGTTGCGCCACCATTGTGGCCTAGAGAACCTGTCCAACACCTCCAAAACAGCCACTGACCGCAGCGCTACCACCCAGCAAGATTTGCCCGACCATCCCGCCGAGATAAACTTGCGCCAAGCCTTAGCCCGTGTAGACAACAACCGCGCACTGTATGCCAAATTGGCACGCAACTGTGCGCTAGAACAAGCCGATACCCTGAAGCTGGCCGCACAATACTGGCGCAATGGCGATCATGAGGCCGCATTGCGGGCTATACACACCCTGAAGGGCTTATTGGCTACTTTGGGTGTGCAAGCACTGGCCCATCAAGTAGCCCAAGCAGAGACCACCCTGCACCACATGGCCGCCACCGAAGCGGATATCCAACCCTTGCTGGCGGCGCTAGAAGCACCCTTACAGGTTCAGCTACGACTGTTACAGCAACTGGCAGAACAACTGCACCCAGCCGCCACACCAGCCAGCACAGTGGCACACCACTGCACCCCACAACGCTTGCGCGAACTGCTGCAAGCCCTGCATGAGCCACTGGCTAAACGCCAATTGCGCGCCCGCAAGCTGCATGAAACCCTACAACAAGAAACCGCCGGACTGGACATAGCAGAACTGGCCTTACTAGCCACCGCCGTAGAACGGCTAGACTTTAAAACGGCGCTGGAACTGGTCGATGGGTTATTGGCAAAAACCACCGCCTAAGGGCCAAGGGCCTCAGCGGTGGGCTAACCAACAGCAACAGTGCTGATGGTTAGAGCCGCCATTTCTCCAACAGCTTTTCGGGCGGCATACTGTCGTACACCTCAAACGGCTGGTGAATCCAGGGGTTGCTAGGCAAAAAATCGACAGAATAGTCGGCAGTAAAAGACGATACCCCCTTCGTCCAAATCACAGCACTGCGCAAATCAGTAATGGGAGGGTAGTTGCTGCGCAACATGTCTATGACGGCGTGCAAGGTCTTGCCTGTGTCGGCCAAATCATCGACCAACAGCACCCGGCCTGCAATCTCACCCTGCGGCGTGGTGATAAAGCGAGCAATGTCCAAATAACCTTGCACCGTACCGGCTTCGGCACGGTACGAGCTGGTGGACATGATAGCCAGCGGCTTGTTAAAGATGCGACTGAGCATATCGCCCGGACGCAGCCCACCACGGGCCAAGCACAAAATAGTGTCAAACTCCCAACCGGAGCGATACACCTTGAGAGCCAGCTTTTCAATGAGGCTGTGGTACTCATCGTAACTCACGTAGAGATGTTTACCATCTTCTGTCAACATAAGGACTCCTCATTGACGGGGCCATGCTGGCCCGGTGGCACAAGCCGGATTTAATCGGGCAGATAGGGGTGACGCAACAAGATAGTGTGATCGCGGTCTGGGCTGGTCGAGACCACCGCAATCGGCACACCTGTCACGTCTTCGATGCGCTGCAAATAACGGCGGGCCGCCTCAGGCAGGGCGTCGTATTGCGTCACACCCACGGTAGATTGGCTCCAACCGGGCAGGGTTTCGTAGATAGGCTGGCAGCGGGCAATGTCGTCAGCACCCATGGGCAACAGATCAATACGCTCACCATCTAACTCGTAGCCCACGCACAGTTGCAACTCGGTCAGGCCATCGAGCACATCGAGCTTGGTGATGCACAAACCCGACAAACCATTGACCTGCGCGCTGCGCTTGAGCAAGGCGGCATCAAACCAGCCACAGCGGCGGCTGCGTCCGGTGGTCACGCCTTTTTCTGCGCCCACGGTGCTCATGTGGTAGCCGGGGGTGCCGGGCTTTTCCCAGTCCAGCTCAGTTGGGAAGGGGCCACCACCCACGCGGGTGCAATAGGCTTTGGTGATGCCCAAAATATAGTGCAACAAACCCGGCCCCACGCCCGAACCCGCAGCGGCATTGCCCGCCACACAGTTGCTGGAAGTCACGTAGGGATAAGTGCCGTGATCGACATCGAGCAGCGTGCCTTGAGCGCCTTCAAACAGCAGGTTGCTGCCTTGGGCATGGGCATCATTGAGCTCACGCGAAACATCGGCCATCATGGGCTTGAGCAGCTCGGCGTGGCGCATAGCCTCGGCATACACAGCATCAAACTGCACTTGGCCGTCTTGCACATAAGGAGCCAAGCCGGGGCCAAAGTCAAACTTTTCAGAGCCTAAGAAGGTGCGCAGCACATGGTTGTGCAGCGCCAGCAGCTCGCGCAGCTTGCTGGCAAAGCGCTCTGGGTACTTCAAGTCCTGCACGCGCAAAGCACGGCGGGCGATTTTGTCTTCGTAGGCCGGGCCAATGCCGCGCCCTGTGGTGCCGATTTTTTCGGTGCCGCCTTGTTCGCGGGCCGCTTCACGGGCCACGTCCAGCGCGACATGGAAAGGCAAAATCAGCGGGCAAGCCTCGCTGACGCGCAGGCGCGAGCGCACTTCAACACCAGCTTTTTCCAACCCAGCAATTTCTTCAAACAGCTTGGCGGCAGACAGCACAACACCGTTGCCAATATAGCATTTGACGCCGGGGCGCATGATGCCGCTAGGAATCAGGTGCAAAGCGGTTTTGACGCCATTGATGACCAAGGTGTGGCCCGCATTGTGCCCCCCCTGAAAGCGCACCACGCCTTGGGCGCTTTCGGTCAACC
>JAIESZ010000280.1 GCA_019745615.1 Burkholderiaceae bacterium | reverse complement strand
GTTTTTGCCGCAGATGGCTCGAAGGGGGAGAGCATCGCTGCCTTATTCGATCACAAACAGGGGTTGGCCGTACTCTACCGCTTGGCCGTTTTCACCCAGAATGCGCGTGACCGTGCCCGATTTGTCGGCTTCGATCTCATTGAGAATCTTCATGGCCTCAATGATGCAGACGGTCTCGCCCTCTTTGACTTGGCTGCCCAGCTCGACAAAAGGCTTGGCACCGGGGCTGGAGGAACGGTAAAACGTGCCCACCATGGGCGATTTGACGATGTGGCCGTTGGGCTCTGCGGGGGCGGCCAATTCGGCCACGGCAGCAGCAGGTTGCACCGGGGCGGCTGTGGCTGCCTGTAATGGCGCAGCAACAAATTGCTGTACCACGGCACCACCGCCTTTGACGATGCGGACTTTGCCTTCGGCCTCGGTGATTTCCAGTTCCGACACATTTGACTCGGAAACGAGGTCAATCAGGGTTTTGAGTTTGCGCAAATCCATGCAAGGCTCCAAGAGCGAAAAACTGAACAGGGCGCGAATTTACTCTAATTTCACGCTATTGCAGTCTTTCTGAGGTATTTGAGGGGAACGGTGGCAATCTTCGGGGTGAATGCCCCGGTGTCAGGCGTTAGTGCAAGGCACTCCAGCTTTGCAGCAGCTGCGCGGTGACTTGGCCGATTTTACGTTGTTGCACTTGGCCATCGGCAGCCAGCAGCACGGTAAAGGGTAAACCACCCCCCAGATTGCCCAGCGCGCGGGCCAAGTCTTGGCCTTCTGCCGAGGCCAGTGCCACCGGAAAATCTACCGGCTGGCGCGCTAAAAATTGCTGTACGGCGGCTGATTTGTCGATAGCGATGCCCAGCACTTGCCAGCCTTTGGCCCGTTGTTGCTGAAAAAAGCGATTCAATAGCGGCATTTCGGCCACGCAAGGCGGGCACCAAGTGGCCCAAAAGTTAAGCAGCAACGGCTGGTGCTGAAACTGGCGCAGCGCCAGCGGTGTACCGTCTGCGGTAGGCGTTGCAAAGGTTTTGTCCCAGAAGTCGGGCACGCCATCCGGGCTGCCGGGAGTTGGGGCGGGGCGTTGGTGTTGCCACCAGCCCCAGCCAGCCCCAGCGGCCAGCGTAGCGGCCACGGCGCTGCCCAACAGCAGGCGGCGCGCCGGGCTACTAGGAGCGGGGGCGTCTGGCGTGGTGGGCGTGTTCATGGCGCTGTGCTGGTGGCCGTGTCGGTGGCTGCCAGTAATTGACGCACTGCTGCGGTGTGGCCGCGTGGCGTGCGCCCTTGGCTGTCGGGGCGCAGGGCCCCGCGCAGGTCATCCAAATCGTAAATCAGCAAATGCACGCCCACCACGGTATCCAGTTCAGGCAGGGGGTGGCCGATGGTGAGTGCCTCCACGGGTTGGCCGTGTAAGCCGTTGACCATCTGGGCGTCATAGTCCACCCCCCGGTTAATCAACAAAATCTCTGCCGATTTGGAGTCATCGCAAAACAGCGAGAGGTAAATATCAGACAGCCGTGTGGCCGTACCGTGCCAAACTGCTCCGGCCAAGTGGGGCCGGAATTCCGCCAGCCGCTCCATCCACAGCAAGGCCAGTTGCCGTAGGGCGCGTAATTCTTCCGGCTGGGTGTCGGCGCAAAAAATGGCAATGTGTTCAGCCACGGCGGCTTCTAGCAAGTCGTTGTCGGGCAAGGCCGTGCGGGCGGGCAAGCCCAAATCACGCACAGCGCGGCGTTTGGCCGGGCCGTAGTCCAGCCCTTCGTCCACCACCAGACGGGCAGCGGTTTGGGCGATTTCGGTGGCAAGGTGGGTGTTTTGCATGGTGTGGTTCCAAGTCTGCATTGTGGCCTGCAACCGTAAAATCTGCGCCCATGCACATACACATCCTTGGCATTTGCGGCACTTTCATGGGCGGCGTGGCCGCATTGGCCCGCGAGGCCGGACACCGCGTCACCGGCTGCGATGCCGGTGTTTATCCCCCCATGAGCGACCAATTGCGCTCTCTGGGCATTGAGCTGATCGAGGGCTTTGGCACCGAACAACTAGCGCTCAAGCCCGATATGTTCGTGGTTGGCAATGTTGTCAGCCGCGCCCGTCTGCCCGATGGCAGCCCCAAGTTTCCGCTGATGGAGGCCATTTTGGAGGCCGGGCTGCCCTACACCAGCGGGCCGCAATGGCTGGCCGAGCAGGTGTTGCAAGGCCGCCATGTGCTGGCCGTGGCTGGTACGCATGGCAAAACCACCACCACCTCAATGCTGGCGTGGGTGCTGGAGTGCGCTGGCTTGCAGCCGGGCTTTTTGGTGGGTGGCGTGCCGCTCAATTTTGGTGTGTCGGCGCGCTTGGGTGCGGCCACCCGGCCTATTGCTGGCACTGGCCCGGTAGGCAGCGCGCCGTTGTTTGTCATTGAGGCCGATGAATACGACACGGCCTTTTTTGACAAGCGCAGCAAATTTGTTCACTACCGCCCGCGCACGGCCATTTTGAACAACCTAGAGTTCGATCACGCTGATATCTTTGACGATCTGGCGGCTATTGAGCGCCAATTTCACCATTTGGTACGTACCGTGCCGCCGTCGGGGCGGGTGGTGGTGAATGGCTTAGAAGAGAGTTTGGCGCGGGTGCTGCACACCGGCTGTTGGAGTGGCGTGAGCAGTTTTGGCGCAGCCGTGAGCGATTTCACGGCAGAAGGCCCGCCCGATGCTTTTGATGTCTTGCATCGTGGCCAGCGCGTGGCGCGGGTCGAGTGGGCACTCAGTGGCGTACACAACCAGCTTAACGCCTTGGCCGCCATTGCCGCAGCAGAGCATGTCGGCGTGGCCCCAGCGGTGGCGGCAGCGGCTTTGGGCAACTTTCAGAATGTGCGTCGTCGCATGGAGTTGCGCGGCGTCGTGCGCGGTATTACCGTTTACGATGATTTTGCCCACCACCCCACGGCCATGCGCACCACGCTGGACGGCCTGCGCCAGCGTGTCGGCGCGCAGGGGCGCATTTTGGTCGCCTTTGAGCCGCGCAGCAACACCATGAAACTGGGCACCATGAAGGCCCAACTGCCTTGGGCGCTCGAAAATGCCGATCAGGTGTTTTGCCACACCGCCGGGCTAGACTGGGATGCCGCTGCTGCGCTGGCCCCCTTAGGAGCACAGGCACACACCGCCGCCAATATCACTGCACTGGTGGCGCAAATTGCCGCTGCGGCACAGCCCGGCGATCACATCCTGTGCATGAGCAATGGGGCTTTTGGCGGCATCCATAGCTTACTGTTGCAAACGCTCAGTAACTGATGGTCATGGAGGGCACATCCACGTGGATGATGGGCTTGACCAACACGGCATAGGTGGCGCGGGCAAACTGGGCCAACCATGTGGCATCCGAGAGCAGCGGTGCGCCTGCGGCTACCGCTACCGTTAGCACCTTGTCGGCCAGCAGCACCTTGCCGCTGGCACGCAATGGCTCGCACTCTAGGCGGATGAACTCATCGTCCAGCCAGCGGCGTGCTTCTTCATTGCCCATTGGCTCGGCGTGTTCTAGGTCGAAGCGAAACTCTGCGTTGTGCCCTAAGGTAACGGTGACTTCTCTGTGCATGGATCTATCTTTCTAATCAAGAGGAGAACGGGCAGTGTCTCGGCGGCCCGGTAGCGCTGCTTGCGCTACCTCTAGCTTACACCAGCTTACACCCGTTGAGCCCATCTATCAGCGGGTGCGGCGTGCCTGCACGGCAGCAGCCAAGTCGGCCAACGATTGCACCGAGTCATCCCAGCCCAAGCAGGCATCGGTGATGCTCTTGCCGTATTCCAGCGCCGTGGGTACATCTTTGCCGGGGGTAAACTTTTGTGCGCCTGCGTTGATGTGGCTCTCGATCATCACGCCAAAAACGCTGTGCGAGCCTGCCGCCAGTTGGGCGGCAATGTCGCGCACCACATCGCGTTGCTTTTCGTGCTGTTTGCTGCTATTGGCATGGCTGCAATCGACCATCAGCGTAGCGGGCAGTTTGGCAGCTTCCAGGTCTTTGCAGGCCGCAGCCACGCTGGTGGCGTCGTAGTTGGGGGCCTTGCCACCGCGCAAAATAACGTGGCAATCGGGGTTGCCTGCGGTATCGACAATCGCCACTTGGCCGTTTTTGTGAACCGACAAGAAGTGGTGGCCCCGGCTGGCCGACTGGATGGCGTCGGTTGCAATGCGGATATTGCCATCGGTGCCATTCTTAAAACCAATCGGTGCCGACAAGCCCGAGGCCAGTTCGCGGTGGACTTGGCTTTCGGTGGTGCGGGCACCAATTGCGCCCCAGCTGATCAAATCGCCAATGTATTGGGGCGAGATCACGTCCAAAAACTCGCTGCCAGCGGGCACGCCCAAGCGGTTAATGTCGATGAGCAACTGGCGCGCCATGCGCAGGCCCTCGTCAATGCGGTAGCTCTCATCGAGGTAGGGGTCGTTGATCAGGCCCTTCCAGCCCACCGTGGTGCGTGGCTTTTCAAAATAGACGCGCATCACGATCTCTAGCGTGTCTTTGTATTGTTCGCGCACCACTTGCAGACGGCGGGCATAGTCCAGTGCGGCAGCCGGGTCGTGGATAGAGCAGGGGCCAATAATCACCAGCAGGCGGTCGTCCGTGCCTGCCATGATGTTGTGGATGCTTTGGCGCGTTTGTGTAATCAGCGTTTCAATGGCGGTGCCCCGGATGGGGAAGAAACGGATGAGATGTTCGGGAGGGGGCAGCACAATGATGTCCTTGATACGTTCGTCGTCGGTCTGGCTGGTTTTCTCGACGTGTTGGTACCAGGGCTCAGTGACAGGGGTGGCTTGGGGGGCAGTCATGCTTGTCTTCCTTTTAAGATGGATCAAAGTAGCGATATAAAAAAACAAAAAACCGCCGGGCTTTGCAGCAGCGGCGGTGTGTGAAAAGGATCTAGGTGCTTGCGCGCTCGCCTCTCTCATCCGCCCGGGATCGAGAAATAGGACCAAAAATAAAAAGCGCGTGCTATCGACATGGGAAAGCAATGTAGCACAGTCTGTGGTGCATTGCAGCAACAGCTAACGCCAGCGCTGCCAGCGTTGTAGCATGGCCTGCCACCACGGTCGTTCTGGCGGTGGCGGTGGTGGGGGTGCGGCTTCTGGAGCAGAACGCATCACCAAGCCTGCCCCTTGCTGGTACATATCCAGCAGCAACAAGCCCTCACCCAAAGCGCGCCAAGCCCATTGCTCCATCTGGTCAAAAGCGGCCCCCTCGTGGCTACTGCGCTGGGCCAAGGCTTCGCGCCAGCGTTGCACGGCTTGGGCCAGTTCGCGCAGGGAACGTTGGTAACTGGCCCATTCGTACATGGTTTTCCAGCCCGCCTCTGGGCTGCAAAGAACGGCTTGGTGCTGGCGCAGCTCTTGGGCCAGCGCGGCGGCGCGCCGTGCAATGGTGTTGGCGTCGCGGCGGTGGCGTCTGGCTCCCACCGCCAAGTCCAGGGCCTTGGCCAGCGCGCTGATGTTGTCGCGCAGCAGGCGCAATTGCTCATCGGCCACGCATTCGCGCAGCAAATAACTGATGTCAGCAAAGGACTGTGCCGTTTGCGACGCTTGCGTCAGTGGCCCGGCCATAGTGGTTGCTCCGTGGGCCGCACCATAGCGCAGCCCGCCGTCGGTGGCGTTTTAGGCGGTACCGCCCACCGTCAAGCCCTCAATGCGCAAGGTGGGTTGGCCCACCCCTACAGGCACGCTTTGGCCTTCTTTGCCACAGGTGCCCACGCCGCTATCGAGGCGCATATCGTTGCCAATCATGCTGATCTTTTTGAGCGATTCGGGGCCGCTGCCAATGATGGTGGCCCCTTTGACGGGGTACAAAATTTTGCCGTTTTCTACCCAATAGGCTTCGCTGGCACTAAACACAAATTTGCCAGAGGTGATGTCCACCTGCCCGCCGCCAAAGTTGCTGGCATACAGCCCCTTTTTGATGCTGGCAATGATCTCTTGCGGGTCTTTGTCGCCACCGAGCATGTAGGTGTTGGTCATGCGTGGCATGGGGATATGGGCATAGCTCTCGCGGCGGCCATTGCCGGTGGGGGCGACGCCCATCAGTCGGGCATTGAGTGCATCTTGGATATAGCCCTTGAGGATGCCGTCCTCGATCAGCACATTGCGTTGGCTGGCGTGGCCTTCGTCGTCCACGTTCAGCGAGCCGCGCCGGTCGGCCAGCGTGCCATCATCGAGCACTGTCACGCCCTTGGCGGCCACGCGCTGGCCAATGCGGCCACTGAAGGCGCTGGAGCCTTTGCGGTTGAAGTCGCCTTCTAGCCCGTGGCCCACGGCCTCGTGCAGCAGCACACCGGGCCAACCGGGGCCGAGTACGACCGTCATTTCACCAGCGGGTGCGGGGCGCGACTCTAGATTGACCAGCGCGGCATGGACGGCCTCATCGACATATTGCGTGATCAGGGCATCGTCAAAATAGGCCAAGCCAAAGCGGCCACCACCGCCAGCAGAACCTACCTCACGGCGGCCCCCCTGCTCGGCAATCACCGTGACAGATAAGCGCACCAGTGGGCGCACATCGGCAGCCAGCGTGCCATCGGCACGGGCCACCAGCACCACGTCATATTCGGCAGCCAGCCCCGCCATGACTTGGGCCACCCGTGGGTCTTTGGCGCGGGCGCGTTGTTCTACACGCTCCAGCAACGCTACTTTGGCTGTGCTGTCGAGGCTAGCAATCGGGTCGGTACCGGGGTAGAGGCTGCGGCTGGTAGGAATTTTGCGCGCGGCCACCCGCACTTTGCCTGCTTGGGCCACCGCGCCAATCGAGCGCACGGTATGCGCCGCGTCCAGCAGCGAGGCCAGAGAAATATCGTCCGAGTAGGCAAAGGCAGTTTTTTCGCCACTGACGGCCCGCACGCCCACCCCTTGGTCGATACTGAACGAGCCGGTTTTAACGATGCCCTCTTCTAAACTCCAACCTTCGCTGCGGGTGTACTGAAAGTACAAGTCAGCATCATCGACCTGATGGGTGCGGATTTCTGCCAAGGCACGCGCTAGGTGGCTCTCATCCAAGCCAAAGGGGGTCAGCAGCAGCTGGCGAGCAATGTCGATACGCTCAAGGGTAGGGGCGCGGCGCAGTGCGCCAGAAGGGGTACGGGAGATCATAGGGCCATTTTAGGGTGCGGGTGCTGGCACCGGCTGTGCCGGGGGATCGCCCATCGGGATGCCAGTCACATCTACGGGCTGGCTATGCACTACCGGCATGCGCTGCGCTCGCGCAATCGACATCAAAATGCCCAGTGCCAAGCCCAGGGTGACCATAGCAGTGCCACCGTAGCTGATAAAGGGCAGGGGCACGCCCACCACCGGCAACATGCCACTGACCATGCCCATATTGACAAAGGCATAGGTAAAAAAGATCATGGACACAGCCCCAGCCATCAGGCGGCCAAATAGCGTGCCCGCACCCAGTGCAATGGCCAAGCCGCGCCAGACCAAAAACAAATAGCAAACCACCAACAGCACATTGCCTAGCAACCCAAACTCTTCTGAGTAGGCGGCAAAGATAAAGTCGGTGGTGCGCTCCGGAATAAACTCTAGGTGCGTTTGGGTGCCCGCCATAAAGCCCTTGCCCCAAACGCCGCCGGAGCCAATGGCAATCATGCCTTGGATGATGTGAAAGCCCTTGCCTAGCGGGTCGCGGGTCGGGTCGAGCAGAGTGCAGATGCGCTGCTGTTGGTAGTCATGGAGCACCGGCCAGCGCACACCATCAGCGCAAAGATCGTCACCAAACCACACAATCAATCCGCTGCCAACCATGCCCAGCAGCAGGGGCGGAATCACCAGCTTCCAGGGCAACCCAGCAAAGAATATGACCGATAGCCCTGCTGCCAGCACCAGCAGCGAGGTACCCAAATCGGGCTGCTTCATGATGAGGCCCACTGGCATAGCTAACAACACCCCCGCCACTAAGAAGTCCAGCGGGCGCAATTGGCCCTCGCGCTTTTGAAACCACCAAGCCAGCATCAGCGGCATAGCAATCTTGAGTAGCTCGCTCGGTTGTATGACGATGCCTAAATTGATCCAGCGCTGTGAGCCTTTTTTGGTAATGCCAAACAGCGCCACCGCCACCAGCAAAATGACTCCCAGCGTGTACAGTGGCACGGCTAGCGTTAGTAGGCGTTGAGGCGGCACTTGGGCCACCACAAACAAGATGCCAGCGGCCAGCGCCATGTTGCGACCGTGGTCTATAAAGCGGCTGCCGTGGTCATAACCTGATGAATACATGGCTAACAGCCCTAAGCTGCCCAGCACTAGAAGTGCTAGCAACAGCCAGCCATCAAAACCGCGAAAAAATGGCTGCAGACGTTGCAGTAGCGAAGGCTGCTCAAAAGTGGTTCCCATGACGCAATTATCCGCGCAGCGGGCAAAAGTGCGCTACAATAGCGGCTTAGATTTACTGCAGCTTCACAAGAGCAAAGCAAACATTAAAATTTAAGACTAAGTCAGATTTTAGTGTTATAATTTAAATCTTAGCGGCTGTAGCTCAGCTGGATAGAGTACTTGGCTACGAACCAAGGGGTCGTGGGTTCGATTCCTGCCAGCCGCACCAACAGGTAAGCCCTGAAATCGCAAGGTTTCAGGGCTTTTTCCTTTGAGTTCTTCTTTCGATGAGCAAAGCATTCACCAAAGAAACATCAGCGGCGGATGACGATGATGAGGTCAGCCTGCCACCATTGCCTGCTGGCAGCAAAAACTACATCACCCCCGTGGGCTATGCTCGGCTTAAAACTGAGCTGCTGGCGCTGATCGATACCGAGCGCCCGCGCATTGTTGAGATTGTCCATTGGGCCGCCAGCAACGGCGACCGCTCCGAAAATGGTGACTACCTGTACGGTAAAAAACGCCTACGCGAGATTGATCGGCGTATCCGCTTTTTGACCCAGCGCCTAGAGCTGGCCGAGGTGGTCGATCCGGCGGTGCATCTGGGCAACAGCCAAGTCTTTTTTGGCGCTACCGTTACTTATGTGGATGATGTGGACTGTGAGCGCACTGTCACTATTTTGGGCATTGACGAGGCCGACAGTGCGCAAGGGCAGATCAGTTGGGTGTCCCCGGTAGCCAGAGCGTTGTTAAAAGCCAGAGAGGGCGATCAGGTAGATTTGCCCACCCCTGCCGGAGTACGCACCCTAGAGTTGTTGCAGGTGCAGTACAGCACGCTTTTTTCGTTGCCCAGTTCAGCGGCGTGAGGCCCGTAGCACTGCGGGCACCCGGCGCAAATTGCGCAAGGCGGTGTCTAGGTGGGCTTGGTCGCGCACGGCCACCACAAAACGCAGGTCAATCGTGTCCAGTGCCACGGCATCATCCATATCGACATGGGTGATGTCGGCCTCGGCGTTGGCCAGCTCTGCGGCCACCCGCGCCAGTACGCCCTTGCCATTGCTGATGGTCACGACTACCCCGGTCTCAAACAGGCGGATCGGCTCTTCTGCCCAATCGACGGTAATAAAGCGCTCGCTGTCGCGGTGCAAGAGCTTTTGCGCTACGGCGCATTGCGAGGTATGTACCACCAGACCTTCGCCACGCCCCAGATAGCCGATGATGCTGTCACCGGGGATAGGGCGACAGCAAGGGGCGTATTGCACCGAGGCGTTTTCACTGCCATCAAGGGTGAGGCCGCCTTGCGAGACGGTTTCGTGCGAGGTGTAGCGCTCACGCGTCATGAGCAGGGCATCAGGGCGGTAGCCATGCTCGGCCATGAGTACCGTCAAGCGTTTGGCGACGATGCTGGCAATGCGTTTGCCTAGGCCAATGTCGGTCATCAGCTCGTCGCGGTGGCGGTTGCCGGTAAAGCGCAGCAGCTTGTCCCACACGGGTTGGGTGGCACCAGTGGCTGGGGGTAGCTCTTCAAGGCCTTCGGCACGCAGGGCCTGCGTGAGCAGCTTTTCGCCCAAGCCTTCGGATTCGGAATGGGCCAAAGTCTTGAGGTAATGGCGGATTTTGGAGCGTGCCCGGCCCGTGCGCACAAAGCCCAACCACGCCGGGTTGGGTGTGGCGTCCGCCGTGGTGATGATTTCCACCACATCGCCGTTTTTTAGTTCGGTGCGCAGGGGCACCTGTTCGTTGTTGATTTTGGCCGCAGAGGTGCGGTTGCCAACGTTGCTGTGGATGGCGTAGGCAAAATCGACCACCGTAGCCCCTTGGGGCATGGCCATAATCTGGCTCTTGGGGGTAAACACATACACGGCATCAGGGAACAAATCAACTTTGACGTGATCCCAAAATTCGGCGGCGTCGCGGGTTTCGTTTTGGATGTCGAGCAGCGATTGCAGCCATTTGGTGCCTAGCCGCTCGGCGGCGGTGCCATCGTGCTCTTGCGCCTTGTACAGCCAGTGCGCAGCTACGCCAGCCTCGGCAATGATGTGCATCTCTTCGGTGCGCAACTGAAATTCAATGTTGATGCCCGAAGGCCCAACCAGCGTGGTGTGTAGCGATTGGTAGCCATTGAGCTTGGCAATGGCGATGTGATCTTTAAATTTCCCCGGCACCGGCTTGTACATCTGATGCAGCAGACCTAAGCCGGTATAGCAATCGGTGATGGTCGGCACAATGACGCGAAAGCCATACAGGTCAGTGACTTGGGCAAAGCTCAAGTGCTTGAGCATCATCTTTTGGTAGATGGCGTAGAGGGTTTTTTCGCGGCCCGCCAGTCGTACCTTCATGCCATTTTTGCTAAATACGGCATCTACATCGGCCTGTACCTTTTGCACCAAGTCGCGTCGTCGGTTGCGCGCTTTGCTGATCGCCTTGTTCAGGGTGGCGTAGCGCCAAGGGTGCAGGTGCCGGAAAGACAGGTCTTGTAATTCGCGAAAAGTTTGGTTTAGGCCCAAGCGGTGGGCGATAGGCGCATAAATTTCGAGGGTTTCAGAGGAGATGCGCTTCCATTTGCTGCGTGGCATGTCCGACAGTGTGCGCATATTGTGCGAGCGGTCGGCCAGCTTAATCAGAATAACGCGCACATCCCGCGCCATCGCCAGCAGCATTTTGCGAAACGACTCGGCTTGGTTTTCTTCGCGGGTGTCAAACTG
>JAIESZ010000029.1 GCA_019745615.1 Burkholderiaceae bacterium | reverse complement strand
ACGTCGATCAACCGGCTGTCATCGGGCCTGCGGATCAATACCGCTAAAGACGACGCTGCTGGCTTGGCGATTTCGGAGCGCTTTACCAGCCAAATCCGTGGCACCAACCAAGCCGCACGCAACGCCAACGATGGTATCTCGTTGTCCCAAGTGGCCGAAGGTGCACTGAAAGCATCGGGCGATATTTTGCAACGTGTGCGTGAACTGGCTGTGCAATCGGCCAACGCCACCAACAGCACCTCTGACCGCAAAGCCTTGCAACAAGAAGTAAGCCAACTGGTAGCTGAGTTGGATCGCATTTCGCAAACTACCGAATTCAATGGCAAAAAACTGCTAGACGGCACTTTTGGTACCGCGCAATTCCAAGTAGGTGCCAACGCCAACCAAACTATTGTCGCCAATACCGCCAATATGCGCGCTACCACCTACGGTAATAACCAGAATGCTGCTTCGAGTGGTTTTGGCGTTCAAGCCCAAGCGCCCGGCGCTTTGGCTAACCCCCAACCCAACGGCATCAATGCTGGTCAATTGGATCTGAATGGTTCACCCACCAGCGGCTCGATTACCATCACTCCCCCTGAAACCGCAGCCAGCATTGCCAACAAAGTCAATGGTATCTCGGATAAAACCGGTGTGATGGCCACGGCCCGTACCCAAGTGGCACTGGTGTTTGGTGATCCGACAGGTGCCACACCACCCGCCAGCGGTTCGTTCTCACTGACGCTCAAGTCCGACAACGCGCCAAACGCACTCAATATTGCCTTTAGCCTAGAAGCCAGCACCGGCTCCGACCGCTTGGCCCCGGCAGTGGCAGCGGTGAATGAACAAACCGCCAAAACTGGTATCACCGCCAGCCTGTCTTCTGACGGCAAGCAACTGCTTTTGACCAATGCTGCCGGCAACGATATTTCAGTGGGCAGCGTGACTGGCATCAATAACGCCGAAACTATCGATGTCTACAAGCTGGCGGCCGATGGTCAGGCCTACACAACCGGTGGTGCTGCCACGCTACCCTTCAATGCTGCCAGCGGTACACAGGTAGACAACACCGGCTCTGGCAACGTTGTCACCAGCAGTGGCTTCCTCACTCTGGACTCGAACCAATCGTTTACCGTCGTCGCCGATACCAGCGGTGCTGTAACGGCAGGCGCATCACAACTGCAACGCGTCTCTGACTTGGATGTGACTTCGTTTGAGAATGCCACCCAAGCCCTGAAAACGGTGGATTCGGCCTTGGCCTTTGTCAGTGGTGAACGTGCCAAGCTCGGTGCCATGCAATCGCGCTTTGAGACAGCCATCAACAACCTGAACATCACCTCCGAAAACCTGTCAGCCTCGCGTTCACGCATCATGGATGCTGACTTTGCGGTGGAAACGGCCAACTTGTCGCGGGTACAGATTTTGCAACAGGCCGGCACCGCCATGGTGGCCCAAGCCAACCAGATTCCGCAGGGCGTGCTGTCGCTGCTGAAGTAAAAGCCAGCGCTAGCGCCTGCGCCAGCCAGCCGCCCGCCAGGCGCGCTGGCTTTTTTATTGGCCATCTCCACCTACGGCTTCTCGCCACGCCAACATGAAAGCCATTATCCTTGCCGGGGGCTTGGGCACCCGTATTTCTGAAGAATCACACCTGCGCCCCAAACCGATGATCGAGATCGGTGGGCGGCCTATTCTGTGGCACATCATGAAAATGTATGCCGCCCACGGCGTGAATGATTTCATCATCTGCTTGGGCTACAAGGGCTATGTGATTAAGGAGTATTTTGCCAATTACTTTCTGCACATGTCGGATGTGACTTTTGACATGGCCCAAAACCGTATGGAAGTACACCGCCGCCATGCCGAGCCTTGGCGCGTCACCTTGGTGGACACCGGAGAAAACACTCTAACGGGCGGACGCTTGCGCCGGGTACGCGATTATTTAACGGCTGGAGAGCCTTTTGCTTTCACCTACGGCGATGGCGTGGCCGATATTGATTTGACAGCAGAATTTGCCTTCCATCAAGCCCACGGCAAACTGGCCACAGTGGCTGCCGTACAACCGCCAGGGCGCTATGGCGCACTACAACTAGACGGCCACCGAGTCAGCGCCTTTACCGAAAAGCCACGAGGCGATGGTGGCCTTATCAACGGCGGTTTTTTTGTCATGCAACCCGAAGTGATTGACGTCATTGAGGGGGATCAAACCAGTTGGGAGGCTGCGCCGATGAATACCTTGGCTGCCCAAGGCCAACTCTGTGCCTTTGAGCACAGCGGCTTTTGGCAACCGATGGACACGCTGCGCGAAAAGAACTTGTTGGAAGAACTGTGGCAATCGGGCCAAGCACCGTGGAAACAATGGTGAACGGTATGGCACCAAACATCCATTTCTGGCACGGTAAGCGCGTACTGCTCACCGGCCACACGGGCTTTAAAGGCGCTTGGTTGGCACTGTGGCTGCAACGCTTAGGTGCCCAAGTGACTGGCATCGCATTGCCTGCGACCACGACCCCGGCGCTGTTCACGCTAGCCGATGTGGCCCAAGGCATGAACAACCACTTCATCGACATTCGCGATGCCACTGCCGTAGCCTCACTGGTACGGACGACACAACCAGAAATAGTACTGCATCTGGCAGCCCAAGCGCTGGTACGCCCCGGTTATGCGGCACCACTGGAAACCTACGCCACCAATGTCATGGGCACGGCCCATGTATTGGATGCCCTGCGTGGATTAGGCAGCGTACGCGTCGCGCTGGTCATTACCACTGACAAGGTTTATCGCAACCGCGAGTGGGCCTACCCCTACCGCGAGAGCGACCCCCTAGGCGGCCATGACCCCTATAGCGCTAGCAAAGCAGCCGCTGAGTTGGTGACAGCCAGCTACCGCGATGCCTTTCTGCAAGCACAAGGGGTGGCCGTAGCCACGGCACGGGCAGGCAATGTGATGGGCGGTGGCGATTGGTCTGCGGATCGACTGTTGCCTGATGCCGTGCGTGCTTGGGAGCAGGGCGCGACCTTGCACATCCGCCAGCCCCACTCCACCCGCCCTTGGCAGCATGTACTAGAACCACTGGCTGCTTACCTACTGCTGGCAGAAAAACTCTGGCAGCAACCAGAATCAGCCGGAGCCTACAACTTTGGCCCGCTACCCCACGAAGCGGCCACGGTACAACAGGTCATTGAACTGGCAGCCCGCGCCTATCCCCATGCCAACGTTCGCTATGACGACCCACATCAAGGCCCACACGAAGCGCGCTGGCTAGCACTAGAAACCGCCCAAGCCCGCAGCGTGCTGGGCGTGCAGCCGCGCTGGCCCTTGACCACCGCCGTGGAGCACACGATGGCGTGGTACCGTGCCCAACAACAAGGGGCCGATGCCTACGCTTTGTGCCATGCAGATATCGACCGCTATTTAAAAGCCACCCCATGAGCCGCTTTGCCGTCACTGCCACGCCGCTGCCCGGCGTGATGCAAATACAACGCCAGCCCTTGGCCGATGCACGCGGTGCGCTCACCCGGCTGTTTTGCGCCCAAGAGCTGGCTGATGCGGGCTGGCATGGGCCTATCGCCCAAATTAACCACACCCACACCGTGCAGCGCGGCACCGTGCGTGGCCTGCACTACCAGCGCCCACCTGCCGCCGAAGCCAAATTGGTGAGCTGCCTGCATGGAGCCGTTTGGGATGTGGTGGTGGATTTGCGCGCCGGGTCGCCCACCTTTCTGCGCTGGTATGCCACAGAACTGTCTGCTGAGAACCACACCGCGCTGCTGATCCCACCCGGCTGCGCCCACGGCTTTCAGACCTTGCAAGACCACACCGAACTGCTCTACCTGCACTCGGCCCCCCACACCCCCAGTTGCGAAGCTGCCATTCATGTCAGTGAGCCGCAGTTGGCGATTGCTTGGCCCCTGCCGATAGCCAATTTGTCAGCCCGCGATGCAGCCCATGCGCTGCTGCCCCCTGAATTTGAAGGCATTGCCCTATAAGGTTTTTAGCCATGAAGTGCCGTCACTGCGCCGCCCCTGTCACCCTACCCTTGGTCGATCTGGGCACAGCCCCACCGTCTAATGCCTACTTAGATGCCCCAGCCCTGCATGGCCCAGAGCGCTGGTACCCACTGCGGGTGCTGGTATGTGAGCAATGCTGGCTGGCCCAGACCGAAGACTTTGCCCAAGCCAACGAACTTTTTTCTGCCAATTACGCCTATTTCAGTTCCTACTCCAGCACTTGGCTGGCCCATGCACAAGCCTATGTCGATGTGATGGTGCAGCGCTGGGGCTTGAATGAGCACAGCAAGGTAGTAGAGATTGCTGCCAACGATGGCTACCTGCTGCAATATGTAGCCCAACGCGGCATCCCCTGCCTAGGGGTAGAACCCACAGCCAGCACAGCTGCCGCTGCACGGGCCAAGGGCATTGCTGTGGTGGAGCAATTCTTTGGCACTGCATTAGCCCAAGAGCTGGCATCCCAAGGCCATAGCGCAGACCTGATGGCAGCCAACAACGTGCTGGCCCATGTGCCCGACATCAATGATTTTGTGGCTGGCTTTGCCAGCTTGCTCAAGCCCAGCGGCGTGGCCACATTTGAGTTTCCGCACCTGCTGCAATTGGTAGAGCAGTGCCAGTTTGACACCATCTACCACGAGCACTTTTCTTACCTATCGCTCACGGCGGTGCAGCGCATTTTTGCCGCCAACGGCCTGACAGTGTTTGATGTGCAAGAACTGCCCACCCACGGCGGCAGCCTGCGCGTTTTTGCCCGGCGCACGGATGGCCTAGAGCGCCCAACCACACCCGCTGTAGCAGCCCTGCTGGAACATGAAGCCACCGCTGGCATGGGCCACGCCGCGTTTTACCAAGGCTTGCAACCACAGGCGTTGCGTATCAAACGCGAACTGCTAACCTTCTTGCTCCAAGCACAAGCACAAGGCCGCACGGTAGCCGCCTATGGCGCTGCCGCCAAGGGCAATACCCTGCTCAACTTTGCCGGTGTGCGCTCCGACCTGCTGCAATATGTGGTGGATCGTAACCCAGCCAAACAAGGCCAGTTTCTGCCCGGCAGCCGCATCCCCGTTGTGGATGAAAATCACCTACGTGCCCATCGCCCCGACATCGTGTTGATTTTGCCTTGGAATTTGAAGGATGAAGTGGTGGCACAACTGGCATATGTACAAGAGTGGGGCGGACAATTGGCTGTGGGCATGCCCACATTGGAGTTTTTATGAAGCCACGCATTCTTTATACCAAACCCTCCATCACTGAGTTGGAGGTGCGCTATGCCGCCGATGCTGCCGCCAATGGCTGGGGTGATCAGTGCTATGCCTACATCCATCGTTTTGAGGATATGTTTAAACAACACCTAGGTGTTCAGTACGCAATTGCTACTTCTAGTTGTACGGGGGCCTTACATATGGGCATGGCAGCACTAGGTATTGGCCCCGGCGATGAAGTCATTATGGCCGATACCAATTGGATTGCCACCGCTGCACCAATTGTTCATTTGGGAGCAAAACCAATTTTTGTGGATATTCTGGCAGACTCATGGTGTATTGATCCAGAGAAAATCGAGGCAGCCATTACTCCAAAAACAAAAGCTATTATTGCAGTGCATCTTTATGGCAATTTGTGCGATATGGATCGTTTGCTTGCTATTGGTGAAAAGCATGGTATCCCAGTCATTGAAGATGCTGCGGAAGCGATTGGATCCATCTGGCACGGTCAGCGTGCTGGCTCTATGGGTAAGTTTGGGACTTTTTCTTTCCACGGCACTAAAACAGTCACAACTGGAGAGGGTGGCATGTTTGTGACCAACGACAGTGCACTCTACGAAAAGGTGCTGACTCTGAACAATCATGGTCGGGCACGAGGACAGAAAAAACAATTCTGGTCAGACATGGTGGGCTTCAAGTACAAAATGTCTAACATCGAGGCCGCTATCGGCTGTGGTCAATTAGAGCGCATTGAAGAACTGATTTCACGCAAGCAAGATATCTTCCGGCTGTATCGCAAGTTTCTCGGTGACACTGATGGAATTGCGCTAAACCCAGAACCTCTGGGCGTCACTATTGGTGCCTGGATGCCTACAGCCGTTCTCGATCCCCAACTCAAAGTCAATCGAGAAATGATGCTTGCAGCCTTCACTGCCGAAAACATTGATGCACGCGTATTTTTCTGGCCCTTGTCTTCACTACCCCCCTTCGAGGCTAAACCGAGCAATTACCATGCTTGGTCTATTCCCGACCGAGCCATCAACCTACCTAGTTATCACGACATCTCGGATCAAGATATTGATCGTGTGTCCAATGTGCTCAAGAGGCTGATCAATGTCGGCGCTTGATTGCGTGCTCTGGGGAGCATCTGGTCATGCCAAGGTACTAACCAGCCTCATACACCTGTTGGGCGGCAGGGTATCAGCAACCCTAGACATCAACCCAGATACGCCTCCAATTCTTGGGGCGCGTGCGTACTACGGATCGGATGCACTGAATCTTTGGTTAGACGAAACTGCCGACCCCCATCGCTACACAGGAGTGATTTGCATCGGCGGGGGGCGTGGTGCTGATCGTCTGTATGCCGTAGAAAAATTCCGCGCCGCAGGGCTATGTCTCAATTCCTTGATACATCCACAGGCATTTGTTGATAAGACCGCCTCTATTGGCAAAGGTAGTCACGTACTAGCTGGTGCGGTGGTTGGTGCCCAAGCATGTATCGGATCTGGCTGTATCGTCAATCATAATGCGTCAATCGACCACGAATCCACAGTAGCGGATGGCGTACACATCGCCCCTGGAGCCACTGTATGTGGACTGGTACAAATCGACACTAGCGCCTTTATTGGTGCAGGTGCTGTCATTCTGCCTCGGCTACGCATTGGCGCTCATGCCGTTGTCGGGGCTGGAGCCGTCGTCACCCGTTCTGTAGCTCCGCATGCCGTGGTTGCAGGGAATCCGGCAAAACCCATCAGCAAATAAAAAACCTATGACACCCTATCAACAATTTAAGCAAGAATGCGCTAGCGAAATTACCCAACAAGGGAAAGACCCAGAGCTGGCAGGACTCACACAACAGTGGATTAATAAGGCAAATTCCTTAAAATACTCTTATCATTTTGAGTGGATGGGCCGACCGATCATTCAATACCCGCAGGACATTGCAGCAGTGCAAGAGATCATATGGTCGGTGCGACCCGATCTCATTATTGAAACCGGGATCGCTCACGGAGGATCACTCATACTCAGCGCATCTTTGTTAGCGCTACTGGATATGACAGATGCAATCGAGAAAGGCGCTAGCAGCATTGACCCAAAACATTCAGAACGCTTGGTCTTGGGTATAGATATTGACATCCGCGAACACAACCGAAAAGCGATCGAAGCACACCCTATGGCATCACGGATTCGAATGCTAGAAGGCTCTAGCATCTCCGACGAGGTTGCAGAACAAGTGCGTGCAATTGCCAAAGATTATAAGCGTGTGCTGGTATTTTTGGACAGCAATCACACCCATGAACACGTCCTAGCAGAACTCGATATTTATGCACCTCTAGTATCTTATGGTAGCTACTGCGTTGTCTTTGATACCATTATTGAAGACATGCCAAAATCTCTTTTCAAAGACCGCCCTTGGGGCCCTGGAGACAACCCCAAAACCGCTGTTTTTGAATACCAAAAAACACACGATAATTTTGAAATCGACAACAACTTGCAAAACAAGCTTTGCATCACTGTTGCACCAGATGGGTATTTACGGCGCACTCGGTAATTTTCGCGCTTTAAATAACAAAAAATGCGTTTTTATCATTATATATACGCCTAATAAATTTGAATTATGCACTCCATTTTTTGCATTACCCACCAGCCCAAAATCACTATTGATCTTGACCCTTCCGCCTCTATAGTCTGGCTGGGGACAGCGGGGCAAGCACCGCAAACGGAGCAGCAGGTGCTTGATGTACATCAAGCCTATCCAGACTTGATGGCTTGGCATCCCTTTCTTGCCGGAACCTCTGGCACTTTTGCCGTTCGCCGCCTCTTAAGTGACCAAAACCGGGATTTTTCTGATTTTGATCTCATCACTTTAGTGCAATATCGTAAATTCATCTCCCGATGCTCATTTGGCAGCACCACGGCTAGCTTTCCAAGCATGCGCTTCATCAACCAAGCTGACCAGGTTCCCAGCTATAGTGCATGGTTTACTGAACCCACTCAATACTTTTGCGTTTCCAGCCCACGCAACATCGGCAATACTTTTCAGCAATATGCCCATGTACACCAAGCGCCAGATTTTCTGCGTTATTTAGCTATAGCAGTGGAATTGGAATTTATTACTGCGCAAGAATGCTTTGAACTACTCAACCATTCCATTATTATTCCCGGCGGCATTGAGTTTGGCACTTTCCCAGTCAACATTTTCTTATCGCTCACAGAACAACTTGAAGCGGTATGCCTGCATTTCCTGGAGCGGCACCGACCGGTCAAACTCGATGCCTACCACCGCCGTGCGCTGTCTTTTTGCAACGAACGGTTAGGCAGTTACCTCCTGCAAAAGGTGCTGCATGAGATTTTTGACAACACGATTCCGCAAGACATTATTGGTTACATGCACACGGTAGATATTGGTGCCACCGAGTACCGCGCCGGAATCTAAATCACCTCTGAGCACCTTCAGCATGAACACATCCGCCAGCGGCAGCCGCTCCAAGTTGTCCCAGATCACGCAAAAACTCAAAGAACACCTTGGCCCCATCGTGGCACAGGCCAAAGTGGATGAGAGAAATCAAGTTTACGCCGACTGGCTGCAGTCTTTCCGCACCAGCACGGCACGCTGCACCCCAGTGCCAGAGCAGGAGCGCCTGCACCTGAGCGTATTGGTCTGCTGCCCAGCACAAGACCACAAGGCGCTACTGGAACGCACCCACGCAAGCCTAGCGCGCCAAACACGCCCGGCAAACCATGTCCAAGAGATCCATAACGAGCAAACACCGCTCTGGAACGAGGCCCTTGCGCAAGGCTGGACACTGCTGCTACACGCTGGTGACACGCTAGAGCCGCAAGCCCTGTTTATGCTAGAGCGCACCTTGGTCGATCAAGCCACTACCGATACGGTGCTGCTGTATTGCGACCACGATGAATGGGGGCCAGACGGCCAGCCGCAGCAACCGAGCCTTAAGCCTGCGCTCAACATTGACCTGCTGCGCAGCCTGCCCTACATGGGCCGGGGGTTGCTACTCAAAAACGGCTGGGGTGCGCAACAACTGGGCGGCTATGGCCTGCCAGACTTGGCCGATGCCTACCACTGCGCCTTAGAGGCCAGCGTGCTACCCGGCAAGGCGGTATTGCACCTGCCGCTGGTGCTGCTGCATTTATCCCCCACGGTAGACAGCTTACTCACCACCTCCTCTGAGATGTGGCAACGCCTAGCGCAAGTGCTGGAAAGCCATTTGCAAACCCAAGCGCCCGGTGCCCAAGTCATTGAAGGGCCGGGGCCGGGCACTTTTCATGTCATTTATCCGCTAGAGCAAACGCCGCTGGTCAGCATCATCATCCCGACCAAGGATTTGCTGCCCCAACTGAGCCGCTGCATTGACTCGCTGCTGTCACACACCGATTACCCGGCGTTTGAAATTTTGCTGCTCAACAACGACAGCCAAACCCCAGAGGCACGTCAATTTTTGCAGGGCTTGTCGGCTTTGGGCAGTGAACAAATCCGCGTGCTATCAGCACCGGGGCCATTCAACCTATCGCGGCTCAACAATCTGGGTGTAGCCCAAGCACGGGGCGAATTTGTCCTGCTGCTCAACAACGACACCGCCGTGCTGCAAGCAGATTGGCTGACGCAGATGGTGCGCCACGGCCTGCGCGAGGGCGTAGGTGCTGTGGGCGCACGACTGCTCTACCCTGATGGCACCTTGCAACATGCTGGGGTCGTCATGGGCTTGGGTGGCCCCGCAGACCACCCGTTGCTTGGGTTGGACAACAACGCGCCGGGCTACCTGTTTCGTGCCCAAGTGGCACAAAACTTCTCTGCGGTGGCGGGTGCTTGTCTGCTGGTGCGCAAATCGGTGTGTCAGGCTGTGGGTGGCATGGACGAGGCCAGCTTTGGCGTCTCTTACAGCAATATGGACTTTTGCCTGCGCATCGGCCAAAGCGGCCAGCGCATTGTCTGGACGCCCTTGGCCACGCTGCTGCACGAAAGCGCAGCCAGCCAAAAGGCCGATATCGAAACCATCAGCCAAGAGCAAAAGTTGCAGCGCTTTAACCGCGAGCAGGCGGCCATGTACCTGCGCTGGCCCCAGATCATTGCCAACGATCCGGCCTACAACCCCAATCTATCGCTGATTGGCAGTGGCTACGAAACCGAATCCAACGCCCTGCTGCGCTTTGACCAGTTTACGCAACCGGTGCAACACAAAATTGCTGCCTTCCCTGCTGACCACCAAGGCTGCGGCCACTACCGCATCATCCAACCGATGCAGGCCATGCTGGACGCTGGGCTGTGCCGGGGGGGCGTATCGCCCGAAATTTTTTCACCCAATCTGGCCTTGCGCAGCGGTGCCGATACCTTGGTGTTTCAGCGGCCCAACACCGAGATCATGCTCAACCACCTCAAGGCGCTCACACCGCTCAAGGGCATCAAAAAAATTTACGAAGTCGATGACCAGTTGAGCAAAGTGCCACTCAAAAGCGCCCACTACGACCATATGCCCAAAGACTTGCGCGGCAAGATGCTCAAGGCCATTGGCTTGTGCGACCGGCTGGTGGTCTCCACCGAGGCGCTGGCCCATGAGTTGGGCGGCTACAACGACGATGTGCGCGTGGTACTCAACCGCTTGGCCCCAGCCATGTGGGGTGCTACGCCCCCCAAGCGCCAAGCACGCCCTCAGGGCAGCAAGCCCCGCGTGGGCTGGGCCGGTGGCATCAGCCACCAAGGCGACTTGGAGATGGTAGCCAGCGTCATCAAAGACTTAGCCGACCA
>JAIESZ010000115.1 GCA_019745615.1 Burkholderiaceae bacterium | reverse complement strand
TTAATTTTTCCAATAAATCACGGCGTCGGGCATCTAGCGCCCGGTAGTGTTGCAATTGGGCCGGATCGCTCATGGCTGCAGCCAAGGCTTGGGTGGCTTGTTGGCCCAGTTGCTCCACCAACAGCCGGTTGAGCAGGTCGTGCAGCTCATGACGCCATTCGCCCACATCGCCTTCGGCTTGGGCGTGGGTACCGCTCATCAACTGCTCGGCCAAGGCTTGGCCCTCGTGGCCTTGCAGCCGCTCGTGCAGCACGGCCCACGTTTGCGGGCCATGTTCGTGAAACTGCTCTTCTAGCCAAGCCAGCAAGGGGCTGTACGGTGGCCCCAAGGCGTGCAGGGCGGCAAGGTGCTCGTGCGAGAGTTCATCAAAAAAAGCCATGTGCGCCAACAACAGGCGGATGGCGTGGTCAGCGCGGCTGACTGGCACCGACCTTCTGGCTTGTGCGGGCCTCGCCGCGCTGGCGCGTGCCGGGGCTTTGCGCCGTTGCACTAGCGCATCGGTATGGCCTGGGGGCGGTGGTGGTTTGTGTCCGGCAGCACGGTGGCTGGCGTTTTGCCAGTCTTCTAGCAACTCGGCGGGGGTAAGCTGGGCCTGTGCGGCCAGATCGCCCAGCATTTGGCGCTTAAAGGCCCCCTCAGGCAGGGCAGCCCACAAAGGCGCGGCATGGCTGCTCATGCGTGCGCGGCCTTCGGGGGTGGTGAGGTCGCATTGCTGCGCCGCTGCGGTACACAAAAATTGGCTCAGGGGCTGCGCCCCGGCCACCAAGCGGGCAAAGGCATCGCTGCCGTGGCTGCGGATAAAGCTGTCGGGGTCGTGCTCAGGTGGCAAGAATAAAAACTTGATGCTGCGGGTGTCGGTGGCATAGGGCAGGGCACCTTCTAGCGCCTTGTGGGCTGCCCGCTGCCCGGCAGCGTCGCCGTCAAAACTAAACACCACGGTATCGGTAAAACGAAACAGCTTGGCTACATGCTCCGGCGTGCAGGCGGTGCCCAGCGTGGCTACAGTGTTGGCAAAGCCGCGTTGCGCCAGCGCCAGTACATCCATATAGCCTTCTGTGACCAGCACATAGCCTTGCTCGCGGATGGCGGTGCGGGCCTCAAACAGGCCGTACAACTCGCGGCCTTTGTGGAACACTGGGGTTTCGGGGGAGTTGAGGTATTTGGGCTTGTCATCACCCAACACGCGGCCCCCAAAGCCGATGCACTCGCCTTTCACGTTGCGGATCGGAAACATCACCCGGTCGCGAAAGCGGTCGTAGCGTTTGCCGCCATCGTCGGCATGGGTAATGACCAGCCCGCTTTCTTCGAGCAGGGGGTCGTCGTATTGTGCAAACACGCTGGCTAGGTTGCGCCAGCCCTCTGGGGCATAACCGACGCCATAGGCGCGGGCCACCTCGCCTGAGACACCGCGCTCGCGCAAATAAGCAATCGGGCGCTGGGCACCGCGCAACAGGCGGCGGTAGGCTTGGGCGGCGTGCTCTAGCACGTCGGTCAGGGTGGCTTGCTTTTGCCGCTGTGCGGCGGCTTGTTCTTTTTGCTGCGGTGAGAGGTCGTCTTCGGGCACTTGTAGCCCGGTTTGTTGGGCCAGATCATGCACCGCCTCGACAAAGCCCATGCCGGTGTGCTCCATCAGAAAACTGATGGCATTGCCGTTTTTGCCGCAACCAAAGCAATGGTAGAACTGTTTGGCCGGACTGACGCTGAACGAGGGGGATTTCTCGCCATGAAAGGGGCACAGCCCCATGAGGTTGGCCCCCCCTTTTTTGAGTTGCACATAGCGCCCAACGACATCGACGATATCGATGCGCGAGAGAAGCTCTTGGAGAAAAGACTGGGGAATAGACACCAGCCTATTGTCCGTGCAAAGCAAAGATGCCCCCGATACAGGCTGACAGTTTCCTGCCAGTGTTCAGGCGTAAACTGGTTCACTCTTCGTCGCCGTGGCGCTGCCAGGCGTTTTTTGATTGACTTGTTTTCTTATGACATCCATCTACGACCAAGACCTGCCACACAACCCAGCTAACTTTGCCCCGCTGTCACCGCTGGGCTTTATCGAACGCGCCGCTGAGGTTTATCCAGAGCGGCTGGCAGTTGTGCATGGCCCATTGCGCCAGACTTGGGGCCAAACCTACACGCGCTGCCGCCAGTTGGCCAGTGCCTTGCAACAGGCGGGCATTGGTAAAAATGACACCGTGGCCGTGATGCTGCCCAACACCCCACCCATGGTAGAAGCCCACTTTGGCATCCCAATGGCTGGGGCGGTGCTCAACACGCTCAACACCCGTCTTGACCCCGAAGCCATTGCTTTTATGCTCGACCACGGCGAGGCCAAAGCCTTGATTGTCGATCCAGAATTTGCCACCGTGGTCGCCAAAGCGCTGCCCTTGCGCCAGAGCCAAACACCGCTGCTGCTGATTGATGTCGAAGACGCCCTGTATGGCGCAGCAGCCCAGCGCTTGGGCAACAGCACATATGAAGAGTTTGTGGCCCGTGGCGATGCCAATTTTGCTTGGGATCTGCCCGCCGACGAGTGGGACGCTATTGCCCTGAACTACACCAGCGGCACTACTGGCAATCCTAAGGGCGTGGTGTACCACCACCGGGGCGCAGCGCTGAACGCTATCTCTAATGTGCTGGAATGGGACATGCCCAAGCACGCGGTCTATCTGTGGACGCTGCCGATGTTCCACTGCAATGGCTGGTGTTTCCCTTGGACGCTGGCTGCCCGTGCCGGTGTGAATGTCTGCCTGCGCCGCGTTGATGCCCAGTCGATTTTTGATGCTATCCGCAACCACGGTGTCACGCACTACTGTGGTGCGCCGATTGTGCAAAGCTTGCTGGTCAATGCGCCTGCGGCAATGAAGGAAGGCGTTCCTGCGGGCGTCAAGACAATGGTGGCGGGTGCTGCGCCTCCAGCCTCGATGATCGAAGGCATGGAAAAGATGGGTTTTGACCTGACCCACGTCTATGGCCTGACCGAAGTCTATGGCCCAGCCACAGTTTGCGCCAAGCACGATGCTTGGAGCGAACTCGATATTGGTGAGCGCGCCCAACTCAATGCCCGCCAAGGGGTGCGTTACCACCTGCAACGCGGTGCCAGCGTGCGCAACCCCGAAACCCTCGAAGAAGTGCCCCATGATGGCGAAACGATGGGTGAGATCATGTTCCGGGGCAATATCGCCATGAAGGGCTACCTCAAAAACCCCGCTGCCACCGAAGAAGCCTTCCGGGGCGGCTGGTTCCACAGTGGTGATTTGGCCGTGCAGTACCCCGATGGCTACATCAAGATCAAAGACCGCAGCAAAGACATCATCATCTCCGGTGGCGAGAACATCTCCTCCATCGAGGTAGAAGATGTGCTCTACCGCCACCCTGATGTGTTGGCCGCTGCCGTGGTAGCCAAGCCTGACCCGAAATGGGGTGAAACGCCCTGCGCCTTTATCGAACTGAAATTGGGCGCACAAACCACGGTAGAAGACATCGTGGCGCATTGCAAATCGCATTTGGCGGGCTTTAAGGTGCCGCGCCATGTGATTTTTGGCGAAGTGCCCAAAACCAGCACCGGCAAAATCCAAAAATTTGCCCTGCGCCAGCAAGCCGGTTCGCAAAGCGCTATCAACGTCTAAGCGCGCCGCCAACATCATGGCCATTTACTGTATCGGTGATGTGCAGGGCTGTGACGAGGCGCTGCAACGGCTGCTAGAGCAGGTCGATTTTTCTCCTAGCCGAGATACGGTCTATCTGCTGGGCGATTTGGTCAATCGGGGGCCGGCCTCGGTGCAGGTGTTGCGCCGTTGCTTGGCCGCCGATGGGGCTATTTTGAGCCTGCTGGGCAACCACGACCTGCACCTGCTGGCCGTGGCCCACGGGGCGCGCAAACCATCAGCGCGTGACACCTTGGCCCCGGTGCTGCAAGCGCCTGACCGGATGGCGCTGCTCGATTGGCTGCGCCAGCAACCGCTGGCGCGCACGCTAGAGCACGGCGGCCAATCGATACTGATGGTGCATGCCGGGGTGTTGCCCGCTTGGGATGTGGCGCAAACGCTAGCCTTGGCCCAAGAGGTGCAGGCAGTATTGTGTAGCCGCGATCTACCACTGTTTTTGCGCCAGATGTACGGCAATGCCCCCGACCACTGGAGCTATCAGCTCCAAGGCATGGAGCGCCTGCGGGTGGTGGTCAATGCGCTTACGCGGCTGCGTTTTTGCTCGCCTGCCGGAGCGATGGACTTTGCCAGCACCGAAAGCGCCACCACCACCCCAGCGGGTCTGCTGCCTTGGTTTGAAGTGCCGGGGCGGCGCACGCAGGGCCAGCTAGTGGCGTTTGGGCATTGGTCTACGCTGGGCTGGCTCAACCGGCCCGATGTGCTGGCGCTGGATACCGGCTGCGTTTGGGGTGGCTGCCTGAGTGCAGTGCGTTTTGGCCCGACGTTGGCCGAGCGCGAACTGCTACAAGTGCGCTGCCCACAAGCGCAAAAGCCGGGCTAAAAGAGAGCAGCTACCGTGTTGCAGCAAAACAAGCGCATCATGGTGGCTACCCCCAGAGCCAAAGCCATCGCCATTCATCTTTGGTGCTATGGAACAAAACGGTACCCTACACCCGTCTCAGTGAGCAAATGCTGGGGCATAGAGGGGTTTATTTCAATTTTCTTTCTTAAGTTACCCATGTGTACACGGACATAATGGGTGTCTTCTGTATGACCTGGCCCCCAGACAGATTTGAGTAACTGCCCATGTGTTACCACCCGATCGGGCTGAGAAGCCAGATAGGTGAGAAGTTTGTATTCAATAGGGGTCAGGTGCAATGGCTTTTCATAACAGCTGACTACGCGCCGTACCAAATCAATGGCAATATGGCCAAACCTGATCATTGAACTACCATCAATCGCGTTCTTTTGGCTGCGGCGCAATTGGGCACGGACTCTGGCCATCAGTTCACCCGTACTGAATGGCTTGACAAGATAATCATCGGCCCCAAAATCTAGGGCACGAATTTTTTCATCCTCGTTGCTTCGGGCGGACAGAATAATCACCGGTGCCGCAGACCATTGACGCAATTCTTTAATGAGATCAATGCCATCGCCATCGGGCAACCCCAGATCGACCACTAACAAATCTGGACAGCGTGTGGCCGCTTCGATCAGACCACGCGCTAAGGTGTTAGCCTCGTGGACGGTATACCCTTCGGCCTGCAAGGTCAGGCGCAGGAAACGCCGTATCTCGACTTCATCTTCTATGATAAGAACGTGGGTCGTAATCAGGTTCATAGCGTACTTGTACCATCATCTTGCGGCGGATTACCACAGGGTAGCCCGATGGTAAATCGGGCTCCTACTATCTTATTATTTTCATGCCGATTGTGAGCGGTGATATGTCCGCCGTGGGCATCAATAATGGCGCGGCAAATCGCCAATCCTAGCCCTACACCAGGGGTGGCTGCTTCACGCTGACCGCGTTCAAATTTATCAAACAACAACTCTTCTTTGCCTGGGGGCAACCCTGGGCCACTATCGTCAATATCAATCACCACTTCACCACTCTTGAGCTGGGCATCAATGCGGACTGGGCTGCCCTCAGGGGTGTATTTGACAATGTTCTCTAGCAGGTTGACCCATACCCGCTCCATCAGTACGGAGTCTAAGTGCAGTAATGGTAAATCTTCTGCCAGATGAATTTGAATAGGCCGCCCTGCCATCATGGCGGCACAGGCGGTCAGGGCGCTGCCAATCACTTCGTCTAAGGGCTGCCAAGCACGGTGGAGTTGGACGCTGCCCCCTTGCAGTCTGGCCATATCGAGCAGATTGTTGACCAGCGCACTCATGCGCAAGGCTGCGTTTTTGATCGAGTCCACGATGTCACGCTGCGCCCGCTCCAAGGCGGGTGGCATCATGAGCAATGCCTCTGACAGACCCACCAAGGAGGCCAAAGGGGTTCTCAGGTCATGAGAAATAGCCGACAAAAGGGAGTTGCGCAAGCGTTCGGACTCGATCTGCACCGTGCTTTTTTGTGCCATGTCGATATAGTGAATCCGCTCCAGTGAAATAGCTAAAAGAGAAGCGCAGGTGTCGAGCAGCCGCCGTTGTTCAGGCCCCAGCAACCGGGGGTCGCCCGGCTCCAGTGCCAACACCCCCCGCACCCGCATCGGTGCTTTGAGCGGCAATACCAAACAACTGGTAGAAGGCAGGGTATCGGTTCCTAAACCGGCGGCCTCTGCACGATCAAACGCCCACTGGGCCACGCCCATATCGACGGTGGCATTGCCGCCCGGAAGGGCTTCTAGGCGATCTTGTTCGTCTGCGGCCAATAGCGTGGAGCGGGCTTGAAACTCAGAGGCCAGAAAACGCGCACCAATCTCGGCCACCTGCTCTGACAGGAGCGCCGCTGATAGGTCGCGGGACATCTCATACAAACTTCGTACCCGGTGCTCACGTTGGGTGGCGGCCTCGGCCTGCACTTTCAGGCCCGCCGTGAGTTGGCCTATCACCAGCGCCACTACCAGCATCACGCCAAAAGTGACGAGGTACTGGACATCACTGACGGCAAACGAAAAGCGCGGGGCCACAAAGAAAAAATCAAACAGCAATACCCCCAGAAAGGCAGCCAGTACCGCAGGCCCCCGGCCAAAACGCAAACCAACGCCCACCACCGCCAGCAGGAACAGCATGACAATATTGCTCAGTTCGAGCACGTTGCTCAATGGACTGATGAGCAACGCCACCATGACACAAGCCATAGTGGCTGCCGCATAACCTGACCATGTGATCGGGGCCTCTAGCGCCCGCTGTTTTTGCTCTGGAGGCTGGGCGCGGCCTGCCCCCTGTGGCAATGCGACCTGCAAAACATCCAGATCGTCAGCCCGTTGTGTTACGGCATCTACCAAGGGCCGATGCCAAGGCCAGCGTCGGTGGCTGCGGCGGCCCAACACCAAGCGCACCAAGTTTTGTTCTCGGGCATAACGCACCAAAGCAGTGGCAGTATCGGCATGAGAGACCGTGGCTGTAGTGGCCCCCAACTCTTGGGCCAATTTGAGCACCCGCAGTGTTTGCGCGTGCTCTTTGTCGAGGCCCTTGTGCTGCGCCAGCGACTCGACATGCAAGGCATGCCAAGGCACGTTTAACTGTGCGGCCATCCGTGCGCAGGTGCGCACTACTTTCTCGTCTTCAAGCCCTCGCCCGACACAGGCCAACAACGCCTCACGGTTGGGCCACACCGGCTTGACTGAGCTGGCACGACGATAGGCGCGCATCTCATCATCGACCCGGTCAGCGGTGCGCCGCAATGCCAGTTCACGCAGGGCCAGCAAATTGCCTTTGCGAAAGAAGTTGGCCGCCGCCTGTTCTGCCTGCTGTGGTAAATACACTTTACCTGCCTTGAGGCGTTGCAGCAGTTCATCAGGGGGCAGATCTACCACCACCACTTCATCGGCAGCGTCAAAAAGACGATCTGGCACGGTTTCCCACACCCTGATGCCAGTGATACCACTGACAATATCGTTCAGGCTCTCTAAGTGCTGCACATTCATCGTTGACCAGACGTCAATGCCTGCTTCTAGCAGCTCCTCTGCGTCCTGCCAACGTTTAGGGTGCCGGGAACCGGCTACATTGCTGTGGGCCAGCTCATCGAGCAACACCAGCGCTTGGGGCTGCCCAACGCCAAAGGCTAGGGCAGCGTCCAGATCAAACTCTTGCAGCACCCGATCTCGGTACGGTACCTGTTGCAATGGCAGGCGAGGCAGATGCTCGGCCATGACTTCGGTGTCTAAACGACCGTGGGTTTCCACCACACCGATGATGACAGGTATCCCTTCGGCTCTGGCGGCATGGGCCGCTGCCAACATGGCATAGGTCTTGCCCACTCCAGCATTGGCACCAAAGAAGATTTTGAGACGCCCCCGATGGGCCTGCCCCTCTTCGTGCTGCATCTGGGCCAGCAGGGCATCGGGGTTTGGGCGTTGTTTTTCCATGACGGGCACGGTTACAACCAACCAATACGCCTAAAGCGCCAGTACAGCACACTGGCCGCACTGAAAATAATGAACAAGGCCGCCGGGTAGCCATACTCCCACTTTAATTCGGGCATATTCTCAAAATTCATACCCCAAATACCAGCCAAGGCTGTAGACACAGCAAAGATGGCGGCCCAAGCCGCCAGTTTTTTGGTGGTTTCAGACTCTTCAATCGTTACCATAGATAGGTTCACCTGAATAGCCGTAGCGATAGTTTCACGAATGGAGTCAATAGTGGAGTTGATTCGCATCAGATGATCGTGGACATCGCGAAAATATTCTTGTGTTCCAGAGAAAACCACGGGTACCCGACCTCCATGCAGTTTTCCAGTAACTTCGAGCAGCGGAGAAACTGCATGGCGCATAGTGGTAGCACGGTGTTTAAGTGCGTATAAGCGTTCGATATTGCCGCGCCCCGCATTGCGCTCAAAAATCCGTGATTCAATATCGTCCAACTCGGTCTCAATGGCGTCGAGCAGCGGAAAATAGCGGTCTACCACAGCATCCATCAGGGCATAACAGACAAAACCAGCGCCATGCTGCAACAAATCTGGCTCGCGTTCACAACGTCCACGCACTCCCAGAAAATTCTGCTGGCTGTTATTGCGTACGGACAGGACGAAGTTGGTACCCACAAAAATAGCGACTTCTCCCACTTGCACCTGCTCTTGCTCTTGCTCTTGCTGGATTTCCAGCAACTGCATCACAATAAAAACGATACCACCATACTCTTCCATCTTGGGGCGTTGGTGTCCATTGCGTGCATCTTCCACCGCTAGCTCATGCAGTCCAAATTCTTCTTGCATCTGTTGCAATTCGGCATGGGTGGCGTCACGCAAGGCTACCCAGACAAAACATTCGGGTTTCTGCACCCAGATAGAAATATCTTCGATGGAGATGTCCGCCAGTTTTTTCCCTTGGTGGTAGGCTACGCAATTGATCAGCATGAGGTTTCCTGTGGATTAGGGCTTTTTATGATGCCTTTGTAGATGCTTGGGCGGTGCTTGGCGTCGTAATAGCCATGCGGCCCACAACGCAGGCAAAAGGACTGTACCCAAACCCAATAGCAGACCCCACAAATTTTCCATGACTGCTGTTTAATGCGCGCCCTGAGCATCCAATGCCAGATTCAGGGGCAGCACACGGACACGGGATTCGCCCAGCAACCCTAGCCAAGGGCCTTGCGTGTGCTGCGCCACCAGTGCTTGCACTTGGGCTGGTGGCAGGCCTCGCGCCCGTGCTACCCGCGCTACCTGAAACTCGGCAGCCGCCACACTGATATCTGGATCGAGCCCACTGGCCGACGCCGTGACCAGATCAACAGGAACTGGCTGGTTATTGCCCGGATCAGCAGCGCGCAAGGCGGCTATGCGGCCTTTGACCACCTCGGTCAGGTTGGGATTGGATGGCCCCAAATTAGATCCGCCAGACGCCGCCGCGTTGTAAGCCATAGGAGCAGTGGCCGATGGTCGCCCCCAAAAGTAGTGGGCGGCGCTGAAGTTTTGCCCGATCAGTGCAGATCCAACCACCTGGTCACGCACTTGGATCAGGCTGCCGTTGGCCGCATGTGGCAACAGCAGTTGCGCAAAGCCGGTCACGGCCAATGGGTAGATCAACCCTGTCACCAGCGACAGTACGGCAAAGAGGGTGAGTGCAGGCCGCAGGATGCCAGGGGCTGCATCGGTGCTTGTTGGAGCCATGGATGGGGATGTCATGAATGCCTCTTCGATCAGAAATTGATCTTGGTGCCCACCACAAGGCGGCCTTTGCCCAAGTTCCTACCATCGGGTGCCTTGTAGGCATGGGTATCGGTGCCCAGCCATGTGGCACTGAGCAATACGCCGTGAACATCCTTGGTCAAAGTCAGTGCATAGTCAGCGTAGGAGTAGGTGCCGTTGTTGCGCACGATCTGGCGGCCAATGTGGGGCATGAGTGTCATGCCGTCACCTAAGTCGAGCGTGGCACTCAGATCAAGATAGCCGCTCCCACGGCTGTTATCAAAACCAAACAGATTGGTGGTGCTGTGGAAATACTTGGCGCTGAACACGCCCATGGTGACTCCCCCATAGACTTCAGTGCTGTTGGGGTTCGTCGAGAGGCCAGCAGAGAAATATTGGTAACGCAGTACACCAAGGTCGTAGCCCAGACCAGACGAGAGTTCACCCTTGTAGCCTCCGTAAAAGTCAAACTCTAAGGGAGTGTCGCCACCAGAATTCTTGACCCAGCGGATAGTGGATGCCCAAGTTCCCAGATAAAGGCCACCATTGCTGAAATCAGCACCCGCCTGAGCAGCGGGTTGCCAATGGGTCTGGGACAAACCACGGTAACGATAATCACTGACAACACTGGCATTGAAGGCGAGGTCCGCATGGGCCATCATGGGTTGTGTCAGCGCAGCCACAGCCACGGACAAACAAGATACGATTTTTTTCATGGGAGAAATCCAAAAAAGTTTGTTTTAGGCCAGACCAACGATGGTCAATGCCATATCAATCAGCTTGATGCCGACAAAGGGAACAATCATGCCACCCAAACCGTAGATTGCCAGATTGCGCCGCAACAGCACTGCTGCGCCCACAGCACGGTACGGCACGCCCTGAAGCGCCAAGGGAATCAGAAAAATGATGATCAGGGCATTGAAAATCACCGCCGCCAAAATGGCCGAGTTTGGGCTGGTCAGTTGCATGACGTTCAGCGCGGACAACTGGGGATAGGTGCCCACAAAGGCGGCAGGCACGATGGCAAAGTATTTGGCTACATCGTTGGCAATGCTGAACGTGGTCAACGAGCCACGCGTCATGAGCATTTGTTTGCCTGTCTCGACAATCTCGATCAGTTTGGTCGGATTGCTGTCCAGATCAACCATATTGCCCGCCTCTTTGGCCGCTTGGGTGCCGGTGTTCATGGCCACCGCCACATCGGCTTGGGCCAGTGCGGGGGC
>JAIESZ010000145.1 GCA_019745615.1 Burkholderiaceae bacterium | reverse complement strand
ATCTTGGCGCTCAATGCCGCCGTAGAGGCTGCCCGTGCGGGTGAGCAGGGTCGGGGTTTTGCCGTGGTGGCCTCCGAAGTGCGCAATCTGGCGGGCCGCAGTGCCGCTGCCGCCAAAGAAATCAAGACGTTGATTGACAGCAGTGTGATCCAAGTGAGTACCGGCACCGACATCGTGCGCAAGGCCGGTAGTACGATTGAAGATATCGTGCAATCGTCGCAGCAGGTGAACAAGTTGCTCAATGAAGTGGCAACCGGCGCGCACGAACAAAACCAAGGCATTGGTCAGATTGGCCAATCTGTGCAAGAGCTTGACCGCATGACACAGCAAAATGCCGCACTGGTGGAAGAAACCGCCGCTGCAGCTACCGCCATGCAAAACCAAGCCCAGACACTGGTCAGTGAAGTTGCGCGCTTTGTGTTGCCTACCCACCTTCAGCTTAAAGACGATAGCCAGTACGGCACCACATCGGTCACTGATTTTGACTTTGACAGCGCTATCGAAGCGCACCGCCAGTGGAAGGTCAAGCTGCGCTCGGCGATTGCCAAGCACGACAAGCTCGACGCAGACGCTATCTGCCGTGATGACCAGTGCCCCTTGGGCCGCTGGATTCATGGCCCCGGTGGCGCGCAGTGGGGCAGCCGCCCGTTGTTCTCACAATTGCTGACCAAGCATGCCGACTTCCACCAGAGTGCGGGGGCTGTGGCGCGCAAAATCAATGCCGGGCAGTACAGCGATGCAGAAAAGCTGATTGGCGCAGGATCGCGCTTTTCGGATATTTCCCTAGAAGTGACCACCCTCTTGAGCACCGCCAAGCGTGGCTTATAAAGAAGCCTTTTTCTTTTTTCTGGAGTTTTCTCAGACATGAGCAACAGCACCCTCCCCAGCTTCAGCACCTGTGATTTTTGTGATGTGCATAAAAACGACGACAGTGGTGCCTTTCGGGTATTGCCCCCTGTTTTTCGGGACTTTGGTGGCCTTGTGGCATTTAGCGGCCCGGTTAGCACGGTGCAATGCCACGAAGACAACACCTTGGTGAAAGCAGCGCTAGATAGCCCCGGCGAAGGTCGGGTGCTGGTGGTCGATGGCGGTGGCTCTTTGCGCCGGGCATTGGTGGGGGGCAATCTGGCAGCAGCGGCAGCGCGCAATGGCTGGGCGGGTGTGCTGGTGGACGGCTGTGTGCGCGATGTGGCCGAGTTGGCTGCCAGCGCGGTGGGTATTCGGGCGCTAGCCAATATGCCCCTGCCCACCGAAAAACGCGGCCAAGGCCAACGTGATGTGGCCGTGCGTATTCAGGGCGTGTGGGTGCGTCCCGGTGACTGGCTCTATGCCGATGCCGATGGCACGGTGGTTAGTGCCGCGCCATTGCACTAAGCACCGTGCTGGGCCATCACAAATCTTGGGCTTGTGCCGTCAGTTGGTTGAGCATAAAGCCTAAGAAAGGTGGCACGCACTGCAAGTGTCCGGCGGGGGTGGCGGGGCAATCGGTCAGGCTGACCAAATCCCCCGCGCCTTGGGCTTGCATGGTTTGTACTGTGCTCACTGAACTGGCATAGGGCACGGTGCGGTCATCTTTGCCATGGTAAAAGCGCACCGGCAGATGGGGCTTCCAGTGGTGGATGTTGCTCAAACGATCCAGATTTTGCACATCATCCGACAAAAAGTTGTCAATAAAGGTGGTATCAATGACCACATCGGCATCGTCGGGCAGCAAATTTTTGATTAAAAGTCGACGCACTTCCCGCTGGGCGCTGCCACCCAAGTAGCGTAAAAATCCGGGGTTAATCAAGGCACCAATGAGCCGGTTTTCTTTGCGCACGACATCAACCAGACCATCCATCGTGGCTTGCACGTTGTAAGGGCCAGCACCCACCACCACTTGGCGCAGGTTTTGCAGATGGGGCGAGTTGCTCTGTTGTAAAGCCCGGTGCGTTGCCAGCGTGACGTAGCCGCCTTCTGAATAGCCCGCCAGAAACAACTGACCGTTATCGACCACGCCCTGTTGGCGACGCCAAGTTTGCGCTGCTGCTAAAAAATCGACCACGGCTGCTGCTGTGGGGGCCGACAGCAGGTAGGGGTGTGGTGCCCCTTTGGAGACACCATAGCCCACATAATCGGGTGCCAGCACAATGTAGCCCAGCGAAGCCATCACCAGCGCGATTTCTGACGGCACGGCGTTGTTGCTGGGCGCTTCGATGTCACGGAAGATCGAGCCATGCTGGTAGCCCAATATGGGGCTGGACGCCCCCGGTGCCTTGGCGGGCACCCCCACCAGCCCGGAGGCCCGAATCAGCTGACCATTGATGTCGGTGGTCATGTATTCGAGCCGGTAGGCCATCACGTCGTAGCGTGGCACCAAGGCGGCAGGCACGCGCGATTCTTTGGCTTGCAGGGCCTGCACGATGTCGGCTTTGCTAATGGTGCCCAAGGCCGTAGCCGTTTTGAACTCGCCTGTACCCGCTGGGGTAACAGGTACCACTGGCACCTCCGGGCTGGTGCTGGCATCGGTATCACCACCATTGCCACCACCACAGGCCGCTAATGCCGCCACTAAGGCCCAAGTGGTGGCCAGACGCGGCCAACGCAAAAAAGCTTGTCTCATGAAAAACTCTACAAGAAAGAAACAGCCCAGCGGGGCAAGATGGAGTGGTTAGTAACGGTAAACCAGACCGAGAGAAACGCTGTAGTTGTCGGGTTTGAGCGTGAGCGGGCTGCGCCGGGCATCGCCATGCAATTGTGAGTAGCGCAGCCCACCCAGCAACACCCAATGGTGAGACACATTTTGACGCCAGTCTAGGCCGACTTCAGCGCTGTGCCAGCCAGCACGGGGCGCAAAGGCTGGCAGGGGCGTGGTGACTCCAGCCAAGGCCTCTGACACACCAAAGAAGCTGCGCATATAGGTTTTATCTGCCAACTGTAAGCCTGCCACCAGTGCCAGCTCTGTGCCGGGCGGTAGGTCGAATTCGTAGCGGGCGGTGTTGTTGAGCACTGCGCCACCAGCACGTCCCAGCAAATCTTGGGTGATGGCGCTGCGGAAAGACCAATTGTCACTGGCGTCGTAAACCACGCCGATGCGCCCGCGCAAGGTGCGCCGGATTTCTGGCAAGCCTTGTAACTGGGGCTCATCGCCCGCTGTACGCCCGCCGCCAAAACGCAAAGAGCCTGTCAGGCGCAGGCGGCCATGATCGACCAAACGGGCACTGACGCCCGACTCGGTTCGATCCAAGTCGCGGTCTAGCAGGGTACCGCCTCCGCCTGTGCTCAGGGTATAGCGCCCCAGTGCAACGCCCACCACATGCCCAATACCCGTGCTGCGCCGGTTGCCACCGGCATAGTTGGCACCGTTGTTTGCGGTGACGCCCAAGGCCCAGATAAACCCGGCATGGCCCGAAGTGCCCTCTACAGCAGCAGCCTGTGCCGGGGTGGCTACATCCTGTGCTGTGGCACTGGCCGAGAGTGCCAAGCCCACGGCACAGAAACAGGCTTGCCAAGCGGCGGTGGTAGAGAAGGTGTTCATGGGGCTAATTATGAGTCAGCCCATTGCACCCAGCCTGTCCAAGCGGTGAGCAGCACCAGTGCGCCAAAGGCAATGCGGTAGTAGGCAAAAACGACAAAGTTGTGCGTACTGATATAGCGCAACAACCAGCGCACACACAGCCAAGCGCTCACAAATGAGAACACCAACCCGACGGCAAACATCGGTGCATCGGCCCAAGCCAGCAGCGCACGTTCTTTGTACAGGCTATAGACCCCGGCACCAATCAGCGTCGGAATGGCTAAAAAGAAAGAAAAATCGGTGGCGGCCTTGCGTGACAGTCCCAGCAACATGCCACCGATGATGGTCGCGCCGCTGCGGCTGGTGCCCGGAATCATCGCCAAGCACTGCACCAGCCCCACCTTGAGGGCATCGAGCGCATTCATATCATCGACAGAATGCACGCGGACAGTTGAGGCCGGACGACGTTCGGCCCACAAGATGATAAAACCGCCAATGATGAAGGTGCTAGCCACCACCACCGGCGTAAACAGATGTGCCTTGATGGCCTTGCCCAGCAACAGGCCCATCACCACCGCGGGCAAAAAGCCAATCAACACATTCAGGGCAAAACGCTGCGCTTGCGGCTGCGTGGGCAAGGCTACCAGCGTGGCGCGGATTTTTTGCCAATAGACCAAAATGACAGCAAAGATAGCCCCGGTTTGGATGGCGATGTCAAACACCTTGGCTTTGGCGTCATCCATGCCCAGCAAGGCACCAGCCAAAATCAGGTGTCCGGTAGAAGAAATGGGCAAAAACTCGGTTAGACCTTCTACCACCCCCATGATGGCGGCCTTGACCAATAAAACGATATCCACGGTTGTCCTTCAGGCCCACACGGGGGCCAAAAAAGCGCGGATTATCCGCCTGCGCCGCAGCTCAGACCGCTCCTGCACTCAGAAAGGTGTCGCCGTCTGTACCCATGTGGGTGCATTACACGCCGCCAGACGGCATTTCGTCGCTTGCTGGTGGCAGTATCCACAGTGGCACAGCACAGTGGCGGCATTGACTAACCGATGCCTTCATCATGCAGCCACTGACACCCACCATCGCTATCCATCTCACCGCCGCATTGGCTGCTACCGCCATTGGCCCCTTGGCCTTGTGGGCGCGGCTGGGCCGATCCACCTATCCGCGCTTGCACCGTGCTGCGGGCTATGCTTGGGTAATCCTGATGCTCATCACCGCACTGTCTGCACTGTTCATTCGGGGTCTGCCAGGGACTGATTGGGCGGGTTATACCCCCCTTCATTTGTTGGTTCTCGTCACCCTACTGGGTGTGGGGCGGGGCTTGTGGTACTTGGCGCAGCACAACATCACCGGCCACCGGCTCACAATGCAATGGACTTATATCGGCGCTTGCGTGGTGGCGGGGGCCTTTACCTTGTTACCGAGCCGGTATCTGGGGCAATGGTTGTGGGGCCATCTGGGTTTGCTTTGAGTTCTTGTGCCATCGTTTACCCTCCCAAACCATGCATCATTTTGATTTACGCGCTTTTTTGGGCCACGGGTTGGCGACCGCCCTGTGCTGTGGCCTGATCGCCTTGGTGCTGGTGTTCGCCCAACACAGCACTTGGGACGTTGCGCTCGTCTATTCCCTGTCTATTGGGCTGATCAGTTGGCTGGTGATTGATCTGGGCCGAGTGTGGTGGTGCCGTGCCCAAGCCATCGCGTGGCCTCAAGGCTGGCGGGCGGGGGTACTGCTGGCGCTGGGCATAGGCAGTGGCTTTGTACTTGGCAACGCGCTGGGGGATGCCTATAGCGGCGGTGGCCGCCCGCAGGCATTGCCTCTGTGGTCACCGCATGGTGCTGCCTTGACCTTGGCAATCACCGTAGTGGCTAGCGCGGTCATGTCGTTCTTTTTCTACAGCCGGGGCAAGGCCCGGTTTTTGGAAACGCAAATGGCCTTGGCTCAACGCGATGCCGCACAGGCCCGCCTGAAATTACTGGAGGTTCAATTGGAGCCGCACATGGTGTTTAACACCTTGGCCAATTTGCATACCTTGATTGCTACTGATCCGGTGCGCGCCCAAACTCTGTTGGAGCACCTGATCGCCTATTTGCGCGCCACCCTCGGTGGTTCGCGCAGCACACAACACCCCTTGGCTGAAGAATTTGAGCGGGTACGTGATTATCTGGAAATCATGGTCGTGCGCATGGGAGCACGGCTGACCTACACTCTGGACTTGCCTGATGCGTTGCGTGATGTGCCTGTACCTCCGCTGCTGCTTCAGCCCTTGGTGGAGAATGCCATCCGCCACGGCTTGGAGCCACAGGTGCAGGGTGGACACCTGCTGGTGCAGGCCCGTGTCATAGGGGCAGCCCCCACGCGCCTGCTGCAATTGCAGGTGCTGGACAATGGTGTCGGTCTGGCGGCCACGGCTGCGGCACCTTCCCCGCCGCAAGAGGGCAGCCACTTTGGTTTGGCCCAAGTGCGTGAACGGCTAACTACCCTGTATGGCCCTGCTGCAACGCTGGAGCTTGCTGCCGTGAGTGCAGGGGGCACCAGCGCCAGCATCACCTTGCCCTTACCGCCTGAGACCTGCCCCACATGACTGCACCCCGCGCCCTGATTGCCGAAGACGAACCGCTGTTGGCCGCCGCCCTAGAGCACGCGCTGCGTCAGGTCTGGCCTGAGTTGCACATTGTGGCCACGGTGGGCGATGGCATCAGCGCCGTGGAGCAGGCATTGGCACTGCGCCCCGATGTGTTGTTCTTCGATATTCGGATGCCGGGCCAGACGGGTCTGGAGGCCGCAGCCCAACTGGCGGATGCTTGGCCTGCCGACCAGCCTTTTCCGGCCTTGGTGTTGGTGACAGCTTACGAACAATATGCCGTGCAGGCTTTTGAAGCGCAGGCGGTGGACTATCTGCTCAAACCGATACAGACGGCGCGATTGCAAAAAACAGTACACAGACTCCAGCAACTACGCCAGCAGCCGTTGCCCGCCACACCAGCACTGGAAGCCACTGTAGAACAACTGCGCCAACTGCTGACGGTGCCGGGCTTGGCAAGCGCTATGCAGGTGCCACCACCACGCCCACTGCTCACGGTGATTCAAGCCAGCAGCGGGCCACATCTACACTTGGTTCCGGTCTCGGACGTGCTGTATTTTGAGGCGGCTGACAAGTATGTGCGCGTACTGACCGCCGAGCGTGAATTCTTGATTCGCACCCCCCTCAAAGAGTTGGCAGCACAACTGGATTCGGAAATATTCTGGCAAGTACATCGAGCGGTATTGGTGCGTGCCAGCGCCATTGCCACGGTGATGCGCGATGAGGCTGGTCGATTGCACCTGCAACTGCGCCAGCGTCCAGAAAAACTGACCGTGAGCCGACTGTACGCGCACCGCTTCAAGGCCATGTGAGGCCCGCTGCCAATTCAAGCCCTGTCGGGCAGTTCGATCACTTGTGCCCATGGCACACCATCTAGCGCCTCGTAGTGGGCCACAACCAAGGCACGACTGGGCTGCGCTGCTGCATCGGCCAGCACCTGTTGCAGGTACCGCACCGAGGCACGATCCAGCCCAGCGACAGGCTCATCGATCAAAGTGAGCGTGGCCCCGGACGCCAGTGCCGCTGCCATCAGCACCTTGCGCCGGGTGCCCGCCGAGAGCTGGTACAGGGCTTTGTCCAAGTGGGGTTGCAGCGCAAAGCCTGCAATATGGGCCGCTAATGCGGTTGCATCCCAGCGGCTGTAGCGAGCGGGCAGACTGTCCCACCACTGTTGCACGCTCAAGGCATCTAGGGCGGACGAGCGTGGGTCTTGCCAGAACACCTGTTGGCGGTACGCTGGGGCATCTTCGTGCAGCGCCACACCCGCCAACGTGAGCGTGCCAGAATCAGGCTGCACATCACCAGCCAGCAATTGCAGCAAGGTGGTTTTGCCGCTGCCATCGCCCCCACACACCAGCGTCGCGCCCGGCCCTACGGTGGCCGACCAATGCGCCCACAGCGTGCGCTCTGGGTAGCTAAAACACATCTCATGCACTTGCAGCACTGCGGCTCTATCGTCCATCCATACTCCTTGTTGGTCACGGCTTGAAAACCCGCCGCACGCTACCCATTTTGCATTTGCCGCACAATCCTTGCCCCGCCACCCGCTGCTTGCATACCATGACCTTGTCTTACCTCGATTTTGACTACAGTGAAGACGATCAGGGCATCAGCACTTGGGATGCGATGGCCTCGGTCACAACGCAGCGCCTGCCCGCCCTGTTGGCTGAGATCGCACTGGTGCTCAACTGGGCGCAGCAGCAATTTTGCGGCCAGCGCGGCCTGCTGGATGAGGATGGCCTGTGGGACTACGACCTGCAAAGCCAGCCAGAGGGCGGTGCCCCCGCCTTGCACCTGCACTACGATGAAGATGCCGGGCAGATCACCTTGGCCCAGCCCCCCGAACCCCAAGCACGCTACACCCTGACCTTGACCCTCAGTGGCAGCGCTGCCTTTGCCCAAGCCCTGCGGGCGCGTTTTGGGCTGGATGCAGAATAACTTCCCTCTTTTGGATAAAACTCCCCCCGCATGACAGACCACTACGCCGCCCTAGGGCTGGGCAGCGATGCTTCGCTGGCCGACATCAAAAAAGCCTTTCGGCAAAAAGCATCGTTCTATCACCCAGACAAAAACCCCGCGCCCGACGCTGCGGCCCGCTTTCGCGCCGTGCAACAAGCCTATGAAGTGCTGTCCGACCCTGAGCAGCGCCAAGCCTACGACGATAACCGCCGCCGCAACCTGCTCGATGACCCGCTAGAAACCGCCCAAGCCATCTGGCAAGGGTATTTTCAGCAGGTGCTGGCCGATATTCAGCCGCCGCGCTAAGGCCACTGGCCTACGCTTTCAATCCCCATTTTTCTGTAAAAACCCATGCGACTGACCTCTTTTTTCCATCCCCTGCGCTCTGCTTACCAAGCCGAATTGGACGACCTGACCTCCGACTCCGAAGGCAAAGACGTACTGCGCAAACGCTTGGCCGACAAACGCAAAGAGCTCGATTTTCTGGTGCAGATGATCGAACTCAGCCCCGAAATGGTGGCAGTGGTCTTTCACCGTGCCTTCCGCTTTGGCAGCGCTGCAAGCACCCTAGAGCGCTTTTTGACCGATGAAGGCACGCAACCCGACTGGACGGAGCTGGCCCCCGCTGTGACTTTGGAAACTTGGGCGCAGCCGCTGGCACAGCGCGTGTTGCAAGAACCGCAAGGCGCTTGGTTTCTGGCCGTGGCCGCCTGCCTAGAGTACCTGCAACAGCACCCCCGCCTAGGTTTGGCCCCTGCCACCGTGGAGGAAGACGACGACAACGCCGAAGACCGCGAAGACAGCGATGACGACAACGCCCAACCCCTGAGCGCCGACGACGCCACCGACCCGCAAGATGAGCGCAGCCGCGACGAAGCCAGTGAAGACTGGCTGTCCGGCCAAGGCTTTGACCGTAAAGACTGAGCAGCACCAAGGAGCCACCCATGAGCAACCATTTGGCCCTCATTGCCCAAACCCAAAGCCTGATCGCCTCCGGCGACATCGTTGGTGCCGAATACGCACTGGCCGAACTGGCCGACACCGAAGGCGACCACGCCTTGATGGAAGTCATCGCCCAACTGCCAGCCAAAGACGTGCTGGCCGTGATCCGCGAATACGATTCCTCGCGCGACTCCGTAGTCAACCTGCTCATTACCCCGGAGCAGTTTGCCCGCGCTTTGGTGCTAGAAAAGCAGTACAAAGACCTCTCGCACACCCACCTGCGCGGCATGGTCAACGGCATCATCTTCCGTGATGGTGCCGACCCGCTGGAGTTTTTGGAAGCGATTGGCGATTTGGAAGGCGGCAGCGAAGCCTTGGCGAATTACTTTGCCGAAAAGTGGAGCCGCATCGAAGCCTTTGCCCGCACCGGCCACTTTGACACCATCGAAGACGACGGCGACTTGCTCAGTGACGACGAATTGCGCGCCTCGGCCTACGTGCGTGCTCACATCACCCAAGAAGAAGTGGCCGATAGCGACTGGATGGAGTTGGCTTGGCTGCTGCGCTACGAATGCCGCGACCTGTTCATCGAAATGCTGTTGGTACTGCGCGCCAAGGCACGTGCCCACGACCTCGGCTTGGGTGAAGAGGAAGAAGCCGAAGAAGACGACGGCAAGTTTGAAACCCGCGACACCGACCGAGGCAAAGCTACCCCCGTGGCCCGTGACCCGGACGAAGAATCGGCCATCTAAACCCACCACCGTGCCTATGTCTGTTTCGGCCCCTACGACCCCTACCGCCTCTGCGCTGTCGCTGCACGATGCCCGCCCGTTCTTTGAAAAGGCGCTGGCCTATGGTGTGCAACACGGCCTGCTGAGTGCTGCCAAACTCGATGCTATCTGTACCGAAGCCCCCAAGGGCATGGTGCAAATTGCCCGCTACTTTGGCAACGAGAATCTGCGCCCCGATTTAGAACAGGCGCGGCTGCGCATTGTCAATCTGGTGAGTTTGTATTTGCTGGAAAGCTGCGGTGGCGAGCTGCATTTGGCGGCGCAATCCCTGCGCGACCACAGCCTGCTGTCGCGCTCCAAAGGTGGCTCCGAGATGCTAAAAAATCTCATCGCCATGCCGCAAAATACCCACTTTGCCATGCACGACCGCGAAGGCTTTACCGAGGCGCAGATACCGCAATTGGCCAAATGGAGCCTGCAAAGCCATGCCCAATACCAAGCCGAACTGGCCGTGCGCCAGCCCATCGGTCAACTGATCGACGCCGCACTGTGGCTGGCGGCCCGTTTTGATTTGCAGGCCGACGATTTGGAAGAAGCGGGAACCGATGCCGAAGCGGTGATCCGCACGGCACTGTTGTTGCACACCCTAGCCCCCAAGGCGCAACAATGGCCTGATACTGTGGCTTTTGAAGCCCTGATCGCTACGCTGCGCAAAAAGACTGGCCCTATCACCCTGCTACTGCCAGCACAGTTCCCGGCAGAACTGCGCGAGGTGGTGGAGCGCGTGCGCGCCAGCGTGCTGGCCGATTTGCCACGCCTGCGCGACCCCAGCCAGAACCTGCGCATTTTGCTGCGCAGCCCAGCCTTCAACGGCCATTATTTTTGGCTGGAAGATCCGCTGGCCGAGATTGAGCATTACCACCACAGCTTAGACGATGAGGCCCACGGCCACCACCAAGAAGTGCCTCCCAGCACTGGCAGCAAGACTTGGCAGCGCGTCACCCAAGGCCAGCAAGACGAACATGCCCTACTGACGCTGTTTTTGTACCTGTCGGTGGGTGCGCCCAAACGTTATGTGCCCGCAGACAAAACCCTGCTGACCGAAAA
>JAIESZ010000373.1 GCA_019745615.1 Burkholderiaceae bacterium | reverse complement strand
TTAGATCCTGAATGCGTGTAGACGGCCACATTTTCATGAAGCTTGTCCATGTAGTCCCAACCACCCTTTTCACCAAAAATCTGCAGCCAAGCGGTCACGTCCAGAAAACCAGTGCCCGATGAGTTGGGGTTGGGCATAACAATCTTGCCCTTGAACTCAGGGCGCAACAGGTCTTTCCAGCTTTCAATGCGGGGTAAACCTTGTTTTTGCAGCTCCACTAGGTTGTAGCAAATGGCCGCACCCCACACATTCATGCCAACCCAGGCGGGTGGGCTGGAGGCGGCACGAAAGCGCTGATTGAGCGAATTCAGATGCGCTGGGGCATAAGGCTGCAACATCCCTTCTTGCTCAAACACCACCATGCTGGTGGCAGCAACGCCCATGACCATGTCTGCCACGGGCTTGCTTTTTTCGGCCAACAGCTTGGCGGTGATGATGCCGGTGGAGTCGCGCGTCCACTTGATTTCAATATCAGGATGGGTCTTGTTGAAGGACTCCTGATAAGCCTTCAATTGATCGGTTTCCAAGGCGGTGTACACATTGAGCACCGCCTTCTGGGCCAAGGCCGGCATGATGGCGGCCAAGGACAGACTGGCTAGCGCAAGACTGCGAACAAGACGTTTGAACTGCATATTGATTCTCCAAAAAATGGCCGGCTGGAACGGTGCAATCGCTTCATTTCAGTGCAATTGACGAACCAATTTCACTGAACCTTGGCAAGTCTAGCGGCGCAATGTGACGGATTGTTGACAATATACAAAGCTATTTCTTGTCCTATACTGAGCCCATCGACAACAAGGAGAAGCCTATGCAACGCATAACATCTACCTCTTCAGGCAGCGTACTGTCCCTAGTGCAAAGCACATCGCTCACACATTTGGTGGCCGATTCTGTTGAGGAACTCATCCTCTTGGGCGAACTGGCACCGGGTGCCAAACTCAATGAGGTGGCGCTGGCCGAACGTTTTGGCGTTTCGCGCGGCCCCTTGCGTGAGGCCTTTCGGCTGCTGGAGGAGTCTGGGCTGATTTATCAGGAAAAAAACCGGGGTGCTTTTGTGCGCGTGGTCGAGTTGAGGGAGGCCGCCGAACTCTACGAAGTACGTGCCGGGCTGGATGCCACGGCTGGACGCCTGCTGGCAGGGTGTATCAACGCAGAGCAATTGAGCACACTACGGCAGCTCACCGACCAAATGAAATCGGTTGACGACAGTGATGTCGAGCAATTTCACATCCTGAATCTGACCTTTCACGACCACATCATTGCCATGACAGGCAACCGGACACTGACCGACACTTACCGCAAATTAGCCAAGCTTCTGGCGCTGTTTCGCAAACGCAACTTGATGGCACCCATGGCTATCCCACACTTTGCCCAAGAACACAGCACCATCGTGGACATGCTGGAACAGCGTGATGCCCTTGGTTGCGCAGAGTCTCTGTATGCCCACGCGCAAGGCGGTCGCCAGCGTATGCTGCGTGATGGTGAGTTGGCGGGAGTGGCCCATGGAAACTGAATTCGACCGAGCTGAGGGCGATGTCAATCTGGGTGCGCGCCGTCAGGCGTGGCAAGCGGCCCATCTGGATGACACCACCCGCCAGTGGCTGGAGGAAGATCAGCGCTGGTTTCTGCACCAGTCCATGTCTACCCCCTGTCTCAATGCCCTGAGTGGTGCTGAAGGCTCTTGGCTCACGGACGTGGCCGGACGACGCATTCTGGACTTTCATGGCAACAGCCTGCACCAGATTGGCTACGGCCACCCCAAGGTGATGGCTGCCCTGCGCGAGACGCTGGAGCAGCTTCCCTTTAGCCCACGCCGCTACACCAACCGGCCCGCCATCGACTTGGCGCGCCGCCTGTGTACGGCGGCACCAATTGAGAACGCCAAATTGCTGTTCGCCCCCGGCGGAACCGCCGCCATCGGCATGGCACTGAAGCTGGCCCGCTTGGTGACGGGGCGCTTCAAGACGATATCGATGTGGGACTCTTTTCACGGTGCATCACTCGATGCTATCTCCATTGGCGGAGAAGCTGTGTTCCGCCGTGGCATTGGGCCTTTGCTTCCGGGTGCCGAGCACGTCCCACCCTGCGATCCACACCACTGCGTGTTTGGCTGTGCAGGCCAATGCGCCTTGCGCTGCGTCGATTACATCGACTACTGCCTGAAAAAAGAAGGTGATGTGGCAGCCGTGATTGTGGAAACCGTGCGTTGCACCGATGTCCAAATACCGCCCCCGGACTATTACAAACGGCTGCGCCAGATCTGCCACCGCCACGGTGCCTTGCTGATTCTGGACGAAATACCCATCGCATTGGGCCGGACAGGCCATCTGTTTGCGGTGGAGCGCTACGAGATTGAACCCGATATGCTGGTTATCGGAAAAGGGCTGGGTGGGGCTAGCATGCCGCTAGCTGCCCTGATTGCGCGCGCCGACTTTGACGTGGGACAACATATTTCACTTGGGCACTACACCCACGAGAAAAACCCGATAGCCTGTGCTGCAGGGCTGGCCGTATTGGATGTGATTGAAGAAGAACAGTTGCTGGCACGTAGCCAGCGGCTGGGCAAAGAGGTGGTGAACCGGCTGCAACAAATGGCCACAACCTTACCCGCCATTGCCCAAGTGCGTGGGGTGGGTTTACTGGTGGGCATCGAACTCTGCAATGTCGGTACCCGCGATGCCGCAGACCTAGCCGAAGCCGTGCTGTACCGTTGCCTCAGTGCGGGTTTGTCCTTCAAAATTGGACAAAGTAATGTACTGGTGCTGTCGCCGCCTTTAAACATCCAAGAAGATGACCTATGGTGGGCCATTGACCAAATTGCCAGTGCTCTCCATACTGAATGCTCCATCTGATAGTGACCAGCCCGCAAAGCAACCGTATGGCTGAGAGTTTCGTGAAAACATTGAAGCGGGACTATGCCAAACTGGCCGAGCGGACGGACTTGCAAACGGTGATAGCGCAACTGAGCATGGATCAGCACCACGGGCAGCACGTAGTGCTTGACTGATTTGGTCGCCTTGATGTCAGCGCAGTCCAGCACACGTGCTTCCAACACGGATTGATAAAGTTTCGGCACCGCGATGTGGTTGATCTCGGACAGCCATGCCAGATGTTCCAGATAGGAGCGCACTTGCGGGTTAGGCGGTTTTTTGGGTTCGCGTTTGAGGTTGAGCCAACCCGAAGCATCTCCCCTCTAGTCAGACACCAGCCAATCGGGTGATGCTGGCTGTTTTGAGCGCCATCTGTAGTCTGCTTGGACGATGGTGCAAACAAAAGGTCTCCCTAAGCTGTGGTGCTCAAACCCTATAGGAGCACACATGAGACTCAAAGACAAAGTCGCCCTGGTGACGGGCGCAGGCCAAGGCATGGGGCGGGCTATTGCGCGCTGTTTTGCCCAAGAGGGCGCCGTCGTGGTGGCACTCGACTTGAATCTAGATGCGGCCCAGCAATCGCTGGACGGTCTGGGCGGGCGCAGCATGGCACGCAGTCTGAACGTGGGCGACAGTGCTGCCGTCGCGGCACTGGTCGATGAGGTGGTCGCCACCTTTGGTCGCGTCGATGTGCTGGTCAATAACGCTGGGATTGGTTCGGTCGATGCGTTTGCCGATATTCCCGACGATACCTGGGCGCGTGTCATCAACGTGAACTTGAATGGTGCCTTTTACTGCGCCCGTCAGGCGGTACGAGCCATGCAAAAAACCGGCACGCGCGGCGTGGTGATTAACGTGGCCAGCACGGCGGCGGCATCGGGCGACGGGCCTGCGCATTACTGTGCTTCCAAGGCGGCGCTGATGGGCTTGACCCGCAGTATGGCCAAAGAACTGGCAGCGCAGGGCATTCGCGTCAACACGCTGGTGCCGGGGCCGACCAATACACCCATGATGCAAAGCATTCCGCAGGAATGGACAGACGCCATCATCAAGGGCGTTCCTATGGGGCGCATGGCCGAGCCTGAAGACATCGCGCGGGCGGCTTTATTCTTGGCCAGCGACGACAGTGGTTTTGTCACCGGCCAGAATCTGGCGGTCAACGGCGGCAGCGCCTTTTTGTAAGGAGAAGGTATATGACGCAAGGAAGATTGCAGGGTAAAGTGGCTTTTGTGACCGGTGGCGGCACAGGCATCGGGGCGGCAACAGCTGTCCGTTTTGCCGAGGAAGGCGCCACTGTGGTGGTTTGTGGCCGACGCCAAGAGCCGCTGGATGCGGTGGTGGCACAGATCCAATCGGCAGGCGGCAAAGCCGAAGCGATGCGGGTGGACGTGAGCGATGAGGCCGGTTTCACCGCCGCCCTCAATGACACTGCGCAGCGCTACGGCCAGCTGGACGTGTTGGTCAACAATGCTATGGCCTTCAGCTGGGGGGGTATTGAAACCACCAGTACTGCCGACTGGCACAGCAACTTCAGCACCTCGGTGGATGGCACCTTCTGGGGTACGCGCGCGGCGATGAAACTGATGAAAGCGCAAGGGGGTTCCATCATCAATGTGTCGTCGATTTGCGGCCTGCTGGGCACGGCATCGATGGCGGGTTACTCGGCAGCCAAAGCGGCAATCATCAATTTCTCGCGTGCAGCTGCCGCTGAAGGTGCCCTCAGCGGTATCCGTGTCAACGTGGTGATTCCAGCAGTGGTCGAGACCCCAGGCACGGCAGGCATGTTGTCCGATGCAGCCACGCGCCAGAGCACCGAAAAGCTCATCCCCATGGGCCGTGTCGGCCAGCCCCAAGAGCTGGCCCATGCCATTTTGTTTTTGGCCAGTGACGAAGCCAGCTACATCACCGGTGCAGCCTTGCCGGTGGATGGTGGCCGCTCCGCCGTGCTGGTCACGGCGCTGTGATGGCGGGCCACAACATGGCGTGGCCCGCATCGTTGGAAGAACGGGTAGACCGGCTGGAATCTCTGGATGCCATCCGCCAGCTGGCGGGCCGCTACTCGTTGTCGCTGGACATGCGCGACATGGATGCACACGTCAACCTGTTTGCGCCCGACATCCGCGTCGGCAAGGACAAGGTGGGGCGCGCGCATTTCAAGGCTTGGCAAACCGACACCTTGCGCGAGCAGTTCACTGGAACGTCGCACCATCTGGGCCAGCACCTCATCGAATTCACCGATGCCGACCACGCCACGGGCGTGGTCTATTCTAAGAACGAACATGAATGCGGTGCCGAGTGGGTGATCATGCAAATGCTGTACTGGGACGACTACGAGCGCCTTGACGGCCAGTGGTATTTCCGCCGCCGCTTGCCATGCTACTGGTACGCCACCGACCTGAACAAACCACCGATTGGCGACATGAAAATGCGCTGGCCGGGGAGGCAACCTTACAGCGGAACTTTCCAAGAACTGTTTCCTAGTTGGAAAGAATTTTGGGCGCAGCGCCCCGACAAGGACGCCTTGCCCGAAGTAGCGCCGCCTGCGCCGCTGGAGCAGTTTCTGGTCACCATGCGCCGTGGCACTCCCGCACCCAAGATGCGGGTGCGCTGAACGTGCGCGCCGCCGTCGAACCCCAGTCCATCTGCAAGAGAGACCCGCCCCATGAACACCCTGTTTGAACCGTTGCAACTGGGCAATTTGCGTCTGGCCAACCGCATTGTGATGGCACCCATGACACGCAACCGCGCCGATGCCGATGGCGTGCCCAATGCGCTGATGGCCGAGTACTACGGCCAGCGCGCTGATGCCGGACTGATCGTTGCCGAGGGCGCTTGGCCCAGCGCGGTCGGTCAGTCGTACTGTCGCCAGCCGGGCATTGCCACGCCTGCGCACATCGCAGGCTGGCACCGCGTGACCGATGCTGTGCATGCGCGTGGTGGCCTGATCGTGCTGCAAATCATGCACGGCGGACGCATTGGCAGTCACCACATCAAACCCCAAAGGGTCGAGACGGTGGCACCGACAGCGTTGCAGGCTGCGGGCACAATAGTCACCGACAGCGCCGGATTGCAGCCCTACGACGTCCCCCGCGCCTTGAGCACCGCAGAAGTTCACGCTGTCGTGCAGGAGTACGCACAGGCGGCGCGCAATGCGCGTGAGGCAGGTTTTGACGGGGTGGAGTTGCACGGCACCAGCGGTTATTTACCGATGCAGTTTCTCAGTTCGGGCACCAACTTGCGCACTGACGAGTACGGAGGCCCTGCGGCCCACCGCGCGCGTTTTGCCTTTGAATGCTTGCGTGAAATGGCCGCCGCCATCGGTTCCGGGCGCGTTGGCCTGCGCCTGAATCCGGGCAACACCTACAACGACACCAGCGACGAGGATTCGGCGGCTACACACGCCGAGCTGATGCGCCAGGCCGCCGCGCTCGACTTGGCCTATCTGCACGTGATGCGCGCACCCACGCCACAGCTCGATGCTTTTGCACTGGCCCGCCAGCACTTTGGAGAGCGCCTGATCTTGAACGATGGGTTTGAGCCGGACAACACCGAAGCGGCGTTGCAGAACTACACCGGCGCTGCACTGTCGTTTGCCCGGCACTACATCGGCAACCCCGATCTGGTGGGGCGCTTGCGCGAAGGCCTCCCGCTGTCGCGCTTTGACCGCAAGACGCTGTACACACCGGGTGCTGCGGGCTACACCAGCTACGCTGCTATGCCCTCCACCACTTGACAACCCACCCGTGCATCAGGCGTTATGGCGGCCGGTGCCTTGGAGTGACCACCCGCTGCCCTGATGACAGCGGGTTTTTCTTTGGTGCAGACCGGGGCGATGGCCGGTAATTTTCGTTAGTCTCAACGGACGATGCCACAGGGGGGGGGGGCTGACCAGAATCGACTCTATCGGCTTTATTCGTGCAAAGCTAGGAGAAGCGTAAATGATGAATATCAGCGGTCTGGCCTACGTGGTGGCAGAAACCACCAACTTGGCGCAGTGGAAACAGTATGCCGAAGGCGTGCTGGGCATGATGACGGCTCCCTCCCCCGACGGGGGCTTGTATGTGCGCATGGACGAACGGCAGTTCCGCTTTGCAGTGCAGCCGGGGGTGCGCAATGCCTACGTAGTCTCTGGTTGGGAAGTGACCACCCGCACCGACTTTGACGCCGCACTGCGCGTGCTGCACGGCGCTGGCGTAGACGTGGTGATGGGTGACGAGGCCCATTGCCGCTTGCGCTGCGTGCAGCAGGTGGCCCGTTTCAAAGACCCCTCAGGCAACTGCCACGAACTGGTGTGGGGGTTCCGCTCAGACTTTGCCCACTTTGCCTCGCCAGCCGGAGTATCGCGCTTTGTCACTGGCAACATCGGCATGGGCCACACCGTATTGCCCGCACCAGATTTTGAAAAGACGGTGGCGTTTTTCACCCAAGTGATGGGTTTTGGTCTGTCGGATTTGCTCAATTTCCAGCCTGCCGGCCCAGATGGCCCAACGCTGCCCATCCATTTTTTCCATTGCAACAACGGCCGCCACCACAGTTTGGCGCTGGCTGCTTTCCCTGTGGAGAGCGGTTGTGTGCATGTGATGGTCGAGGTCGAGAACATGCCCGAAGTGGGCCGTGCCATCGACCGTATGCAGGCACACCAAGTGCAACAGACCGCCACGCTGGGCCAACACACCAACGACCGGATGATTTCTTTCTACATGCGCAGCCCCTCAGGCTTTGACATCGAATACGGCTACGGCGGTGCGGTGATCGATTGGCAGGAACACATCGTCCATGAATTCACCCGCGTGAGCCTGTGGGGCCACGATTTCAGCATCGGGCAGCCCAGTGCGGCGGCTTGACCCGGAGAGCAGTAATGGCTAATAAACAAATGAGTGCCGCAGCAGCAGTGGCACAAATCCAAGACGGCATGACCGTGGGCATTGGTGGCTGGGGCCCCCGGCGCAAGCCTATGGCCTTGGTGCGTGAGATTTTGCGCAGCCCGGTCAAAGACTTGACCGTGGTGGCTTATGGCGGTGCCGATGTCGGCATGTTGTGTGCGGCTGGCAAGGTCAAGAAGCTGATTTTTGCTTTTGTCACACTCGATTTCATTCCGCTGGAGCCGTATTTCCGCCAGGCCCGTCAGAGCGGTCGGCTAGAGGTCATGGAGATCGATGAGGGGATGATGTTGCTGGGCCTGAAGGCGGCCGCCATGCGCGTGCCTTTCGTTCCCACCCGCATTGGTCTGGGCACCGATGTGCTGTCGCGCAACCCGGATATTCGGCTGATCGATTCGCCCTACGACGGTCGCCAATGGGTGGCTATGCCCGCCTTGCCGCTGGACGTAGCGCTATTGCACGTAGACCGTGCCGATACCCGTGGTGTCTGCCAGATCAAAGGGCCCGATCTCTACATGGACGAGCTGTTTGCCCGCGCCGCCAAGAAAACCTTGGTCAGCTGTGACGAGCTGGTGGATAGCAGCTTTTTTGACAGCGGCGAAGAATCGCGCTCGGTGTTCTGGGAGCGTGCCCACACCACTGCCGTGGTGCACTTGCCTGCGGGAGCGCACCCTAGTTCTTGCGCGCCGCTGTATGGCTTTGACGTCAAGCACTTCAAAGAATATGTGGCCAGTGCCAAGGAAGAGGGCGGGTGGCAGAAATATGCCGAGCGCTATGTCCATTGCACCGACGCCGAGTATCTGGAGCGGGTCGGTGGTATTGATGCGGTGCGCAAATTGGCGCTGCCAGTGTTTTGACGGGAACTGTGATGACTGAATTTTCTTTGGTAGACCGCATCATCTGCGCCGCGTCAGAGGCATGGAAAGACGATGGCGAGGTATTGGCGACCGGCATCGGGATCGTGCCCCGGCTGGCGGCCTCACTGAGCATGTTGTCGAGCAACCCCGATCTGATGATGACCGACTCGGAGGCTTGGCTGGTGCGCGAACCGGTGCCTATCGGGCCGCGCAATGGCTACGAGCCCCGGCGTGAGGGTTGGATGGGTTTCACCCGTATTTTTGACAACGTCTGGAGCGGCAAACGCCACGCCATGGTCGGGCCAACGCAAATCGACCGTTTTGGTCAGGCCAATATCTCGATGATCGGCAGTGATTACCAGCAACCCAAATCCATGATGCTGGGCGTGCGCGGTTTTCCGGGCAACTCTATCAACCATGCCAACTCGTTTTTCGTTCCCAACCACAGCACCAAGGTGTTTGTGGCGGGCGAGGTCGATATGGTGGCCTCAGTGGGCTACAACCCGGCACGGCTGGCACGCGGTTGGAGTCTGGACGACATTGATCTGCGTCTGGTCTTTACCAACTTGGCGGTGCTCGATTTTGGTGGCCCAGATCGTCAGGTGCGGCTGCGCTCAGTGCATCCCGGAGTGACCGCTGCTCAGGTGCAGGAAGCCACCGGCTTTGCACTACACATTGCAGCGGAGGTACCTGAAACCGCTGCTCCCACCGAGAGCCAACTGGCCCTGCTGGCCCGGCTGGACCCCCACAACCTGCGCGCCTCGGTCTTGAGCTGAGCCACTGCCATGAACCACACTGACCCCGGTGAGGCCTTTGTGCAGCGCCAAGACAACGCGGTCTATGAGACCGATGCGCCTGTTCTGTACCAAGCCGCAGATGGCGTGGCCACGCTGACGATGAATCGGCCTGACTTCAATAATGCGCAGAACTCGCAAATGACCTATGCGCTGGACGCGGGATTCAGGCGCGCGGTCGATGATGACAGCGTCAAGGTGATCGTGCTACGTGGTGCAGGCAAGCACTTCAGTGCTGGGCACGATATTGGCACCCCTGGGCGCGATATCAACAAGCCATTTGAGCGCCAGAGTTTATGGTGGGATCACACCAACAAACCCGGTGCCGAGCAGTTGTTTGCACGCGAGCAGGAGGTGTACTTGGGCATGTGTCGGCGCTGGCACGACCTTCCTAAACCGACCATTGCTATGGTGCAGGGGGCCTGTGTGGCCGGGGGCTTGATGTTAGCTTGGGTGTGTGACCTGATCGTCGCCAGCGACGACGCATTTTTTCAGGATCCGGTGGTGCGCATGGGCATTCCGGGGGTCGAATACTTTGCCCATGTCCATGAACTGAACCCGCGCATTGCCAAGGAGTTTTTGTTCTTGGGCGAGCGCATGAAAGCCGACCGCGCCTACATGATGGGCATGGTCAACCGTGTGGTGCCACGCGACGAACTCGAAACCCAAACCTACCAAATCGCAGCCCGCATGGCCCAGCAGCCACGTCTGGGTTTGGGGCTGACCAAGACCGTAGTCAACCGTGCTGAGGAGTTACAGGGCCTGCGCAGCACTATGGACATGGCATTTGGCTATCACCACTTTGCCCATGCCCACAGCCAAGTGTTGGGTGCTGGGGAGTTGGGTGGTCATGACGCCAAATCAATGGTGCAAGCCAATAAAAAGGATGGCAAAGCATGAGCCAGTCCCATGACCTGCGCACAC
>JAIESZ010000361.1 GCA_019745615.1 Burkholderiaceae bacterium | reverse complement strand
CGGCGGCCATAGCCGCGTGACACCACCCCTGGCCGCCAGCCTTGGTTTTGCAAATGGCGCACCACGGCCATCACTACGGGCGTTTTTCCCGCACCACCGGCAATCACATTGCCCACCACAATGACAGGCACCCCCGGATGTTGTGCTGGCAGCCAGCCCACGCGGTAAAGGGCTTGCCGCCCACGCGCCAGCAGCCCATAGAGCAGGGACAGCGGCCACAGTATCGTGGCCGCCCAACCCCGATAGCGCCATACGCGGCGCAATGCGGCTTCAGACATGGTATGGCAGGCAGCAGGCTGCGCCAAGGCAGCCGCTGCACAAAGACTCAGGGATTACCAACCCCTGCACTGGCCGACGATTGGGTGGCAAAGGTAATTTGTGTCAGCCCGGCACGGCGGGCCGCCTCCATCACCGTAATGACGGCCTGATGGGTGGCTGTGGCATCGGCGCTAATCACAATAATGCTGCCAGACTGGCCTTTGGCAGCATCGCGCAGGGCGCTGGCCATAGGGTCTACGCCTTTGCCGTTGACCACCACTTTGTTGACGGCATAACGCCCATCGGCTGCCACGGCCACAATGATTTCTTTGGGCCGGTCGCGCATTTGTTCGGTATCGGCCACAGGCAGCGTCAGTTGCATCTCAGTGAACTTGCTGTAGGTGGTGGTCAGCATCAAAAAGATGAGGATCACCAGCAGAACGTCGATGAACGGGATCAGGTTGATCTCCGGTTCTTCTTTCTGGCGCGGGCGGAAATTCATTTGCGCAACTGGATCAGGTGGCGCACAAACTGGTCTGCCGACAACTCCAGCGTGAGCAAATAAGCGTCTACACGGGCGCGAAAATAGCGCCAGAAGATCAATGCGGGAATGGCTACGATCAGGCCAAAAGCGGTGTTGTACAGCGCCACAGAGATACCGTGGGCCAAACGGGCTGGGTTGCCCCCGCCCATCGCCTGCCCTAGACCGCCAGCATCCACTTGCGCACCAAAAATCTCAATCATGCCGATCACGGTGCCCAACAAGCCCAACAGCGGTGCCGCCGAGGCAATGGTGGCCAGAGCACTGAGGTATTTTTCCAGTCGGTGGGCCACGGCGCGGCCTGTGCCTTCCATCGTGGCACGCAGGTCAGCCTCGGTGCAACGGGGGTTGGTGTTCAGGGCTTGCAAACCACTGGCCAGCACTTCACCCAACGCAGAATTTTGCGCCAATTGGGCCACCATATCGGGGCTAGGAACACCACTGCCAGAAACCGTCATGGCTTCTTCGAGCAATTGGGGTGGGGTGATGCGCGCCGTGCGCAAAGTAACAAACCGCTCAATAATCAGCGCCAGCGCCAGAACGGAGCAGGCAATCAAGGGCCAGATGGGCCAGCCTGCGGCTTGGATGATCGACAACAATGGGTTCTCCGTTCGGGTAAGGAAACGGCGATTATCTCCCAGCTTGCCTTGGCCCCGCCTGTTCAATAAAGATCGCTATCGGCCAAGGTGAAGGCGTAATCACGATCAAAGTCTATGCCATCGGGCACAGCGCTATAGCTGCGATAGACGGCCTGCACCGGCAATGGCGGCTTGGTGGGTACAAAGCCCCAGCGGGCCAGCCAAGGATACGCTGGGCAGGCTTGACCCAGAAAAGTGCTGACCTGAGAGATACCATGCCCTTGTAGCCATTGGATGATCTGGTTCCAAGCGTCACGAACCGCTTGGGGTTGCTCAGGTAACATGAGATCGACCAGCACCGCCTGCACTGCTGCCGTGGGCGTGAGCACCACAAACCCCAGTGGCACCGCAGACAGTACCGACCACAGCGCAAAACGCCAATAGCACCGCCCTTGGCGATCATCAAAGCGCCAAGCCAAAAAAGCCTGATCACGCACCAGCGCCGCCTTGAGATTCTGCCGACGCTCTGCCCACAGAGCATCCCAAGCGGACTCGGCAAAATGGGTGGGCACCACTTGGACGGCATAGCCGTGTTCGGGCTTGTGCGTGGCCGATAGCGCCAGACGCCACCAGCTACCACCTTGGTACAAAGAACACAGCCCCAACAGGCTCTCTAAACGTGCTCTTCGTTCAAGCCCAATGCCCACCGCAATAGCCACGGCGCTGGCATCGGCGTTGGTGTGAAAAATTTGTGTTGCCGCCACTAACGGCCCTTGCCGGGCAGTACCGACACGACCACGCCAAAGGGGGTGGCTGTAGTGGTCACGGGCTAAACACAAAGGCCATTCCTGCCCTTGTAGCCAACAACGATGCACACTGGCCCCAACAAACGCTGCCACGCTGCCATCCGGCGCTTGGCTGATGGCAGCGCACCAGCCTTCCTGATCGGGCAAGTGCCGCTGATAACGCCACGCCCAAACGGCTGGTGTACGGTGATCAACAAAACTGTGCATAAACCCTGCTTGCGCCGCAAGCCAATCCGACTCGGTCATGGTGCGCCCCACGCAGTGGGTCTGGGGAGTTTCAGTCATGGTTCATGGCAATGATGCGGGTGCCAGCGTAGCGCATCTGGTAGTGCAAGCGGTAGGTTTCCTGTAAAAAATCGCCCCACTTGCTCCGTAGTAGCTGCGATTCCTGCTGGAGTTGGGTGCGTTTGGCCTCGGTATCCATCACGCCACGGGTGCGTGATTCGCGGTGAATACAAGTGACATCACTGGCCTGCACCACCCGCCAGCCCAATTGGCGCACATGCAGATTGAAGTCAACATCGTTAAAGGACACTGCAAAGCGCTCATCAAAGCCACCACAGGCATCAAAAACCGTGCGCCGGGTGAGCAGACAAGCTCCGGTAACGGCAGAGACATTGCGGGGCATATGGAGCCCCTTGCCATCGCGTTCATCGACGATGTTGCGTGCGCCCCATGCCGGATCAGTAGCGATACCGTCGTGCTGTAGGCCACCGCCCTCTTCTGGGTCGTACTCTAAGCGGGCACCCACAATGCCAATGCCCGCATCCAGCGTGAGATAGCGGGCCAACTGGGCGAGGGTATCTGGTGTGCTCAACTCAACATCATCGTTGAGGAACAGCAACCAAGGGGTGTCTGCATGGCGGGCTGCCGCATTGTTCAGGGCGGCCCAATTGAAGGGTTGGTTGTCATGTAAAACACGCCAATGCGGCTGACGCTGTGCCAGCGCTATCAATGCTGCAGTGGCGTGGTCATCTGCCGACACGTTGTTGCATACCAGCAACACCTGTAGCAGGGGGTAGTTTTGGCACAGCAAAGAAGTGAACAGCCGGGCCAAATCCTTTGGGTTGTGGTGGGTTGGGATGATGGCGGTAAGGGGTTGCAATGCTGCTTGCCACGTATGGCGCAAACCGCCCCCTTGCGTGGCCGCTTGGCTGCTGACGTGGTGCAGACCCCGGTCTTGCAGATGGCAGACTACGCTGCGGCAGGCCGCTTCTAGCACGTAGGGCTTGCACAAGGCGGTATAAGCCACCGAAGTTTCAGTGGCACGCCAATCGTACAGAGGCTGGGCCACATGCCCGACTTGCAGCGCCGGGCGCGCTGCCAACCGCAGCCACAAATCCCAGTCTTGGCTGCCATCAAGGCCTGCCCGCAATCCCCCCACCTGTTGGAACACATCATGGCGTACTGCCGTGAAATGGTTGATGTAATTGAGGTGCAGTAGCGTCTCTGGAGCCCAGCCCGGCTTGCGGTAGGTGTGCAGCAAAACACCATTGCGGTCAATCATCCGACTGTCGGTATAGAGACACTCTAGCCCCGGATGGGCATGGACATGGGCGGCCATTTCCAACAAGGCGTCGGGATCGAGACGGTCGTCATGGTCGAGAAAAGCCACCCAATCGGCATCGGCCAAAGCGATGGCGGTTTGGCTAGCGGCCACAATGCCACCACGTTGGGGGCGGCGTTGCAGGCGCAGGCGGCGGTCTTGGGCCGCCAAACTTTGCAGCCGATCCAGCAGCGCCAGCACTGGGGCGTGGGTACTGGCATCGTCGGCAATGCACAATTGCCAGTGGGGGTAGCTTTGCTGCAATACCGAATGCACGGCCTCAGCCAGAAACTCAGGGGCTGGGTCGCAAACCGGCAGCACGATGGCAAAGCAAGGGCCAGAGGTAAAAGCCCGACCGGCCAAACGGCTCAGACCAGTGCTGGCCACTGGCCCCGGTGCCAGCAAATCAGCCCAGCGGTCTATCTGGGTCAGGGTGTGTTGTGCACTGCGCAGCTGCTGCTGGCTGCGTTGGGCTTGGGTTTCATGTTCTTGGGCGCGGGTTTGGGCTTGGTCGCACTCCGTCTCTAGAGCATCAACCAGATCGACCAAACGTTGGAGCCCAGCCAGCGAGAGACGATCAGCAATTTTGCGCAACACAGCTTGCCGCCAGACCAGATACCCCTTGCGTTCATGCTGTGTTTTCAGGTCAGCGGCCTCTTGGGGCTGGGGGTATTGGCGGTATTCACACACCAGCTCCGGCACGCGCCGCAGGGTGCTGCCATCCAGTTCAGCGCGGGCCAAAAAGTCCCAATCTTCATAGGCATCCAAAGCCTCATCAAAGCCAAGGCGCTGCGCCCATCGGGTGCGGCACACATAACTGTGCAAGGGAATATGGTTGCCTGCCAACAAGCGCCCTGCCCGCCAATCTTTGCCCACTGGCTTACCGACTTCCAGCACCTGCACCACACCCTGTTGGTAGCTACAGGTAGCCAATCGGTAGTCGCCATAGGCGACATCTAGCTTTAGGTCGGACTCCAACTCTGTCAGCAGCAGTGCCAAATGGTTGGGCAGCCAGACATCATCTTGATCGAGGAAGGCCAGATACTCACCTTGCGCAGCAGCCACACCCGTATTGAGATTGGCGGCGCGCGGCCCCGGCCCTTGCAATATACGCACAGGCAAGGTGGCAGGCACCTCTGTGGGCAAGATGCCGCCATGCCAAACCACAATCACCTCTAGCTGGTCATAGCTTTGTTCGCTCAGGCTGTGCAGGGCAATGGTCAGCAGGGCTGGATCATCAGCACGTACCACCACCGACACCAGCGGACGGTTTTCAAAGAAATTTTGCGCGCTGCCATCCCAAGGGTAGCGCACATAGGCCTCGCCGTGCGCTGCACCCATAGCCGCACCACGCACAATGGCCAAGCCGCGTGCGTGGGCTTGGTAGTCATACTGCGCCTGCTGGGAGGCATGGCAAGCCAGCGCTTGGAGCTTGCGCTCCAGCCGCAAGGGTTCAATATGGTTGGGGTGGGGCAGTGGGCTGGTGGTTTCATAAAACCACAACTGGCCCAACCAATGCCCGGTGAGGGCAGACAGCAGCCCCCGTGTCAGGCGACGATGGTCTGGATGGGTTTCGCCCGGTGCTGGCAGGGCGATATCGGTGGGCTGGTACGCAGCCACCAAAGCGCGGTAACGCTCCTGCATCGCCTGATCTAAGGGCAAGGCTCCATCTGGAGCCTCCCAGCATTGAGCAGGCGGTACTTGCAGCAGCGCCAAACCCGCTTGCAATTCGTGCAGACGTTGCTGTGGATTGCCCCCCAGAGCGCCATCCGTCACTACCACCACCTTCACCACTCCCCCTTGATCGAGGGTGTTCATCAGCAAAGCGGCACAGCCCAACAGCTCATCATCGGGGTGAGGAGCCAATACCAGCAAGCGCATACTCAAGTCTCTGTAGCAGAAAACGGCTGCAGCGGCACCAAACGTTGTAGCCGCGCACGGGCCGGGCTACTGAGCCATTCAGGTTGCAGCAGGGCATAGCGCCACAAATCGGTGCGCTGACCATCAGCAGTGCGCAACTCTTTGCGCAAAATGGCTTCTCGTGCAATGCCCAAACCTTGTAGAAACTGGATGGCGGCGTGGTTGTCGGGATGCACGCAAAACACCAGTTTGTAAAAAGGAAGATGGATAAAAGCCATATCGAGCAGCCAATGCACCGCCTCCAAGGCTGGGCGGCTGCCCTGCCCCCGGAAAAAGGCCACCGACATCTCTGCCTTGGCATTGGGCAAATCTACCGCGCTCAGGGCCAAAAAGCCCAGCGGGGTGTTACTGCTGCGATGCAGCACCAAGGCCTCGCGCTCTACCGGCGGATCCAGTTGTGCCAGCCACTGCAAGCGCTGCACCCAATCGTGCAAAGGGTGCTCGTGCGGCTGATAGGAAGGGCGGTAAGCTGCCAACGCCGCAGCCACCGTGGGCTGCGGATAGAGTTGCAAGATGTCCGCCCCCTCTAGTGCGCGGATAGCGCAGGAGGCACCTTGGTAATAGAACTGGCGGTCTGCCGGGGGCGACGAAGGGAGCTGCAAAACCGGGTCAGTAGGTAGAGCCGCCGTAAGTGCTGACACAAGTATTAACGCTGATTTGGTCTAGTTCCGAGACGCGGGCATTGGCCCATACAGGAAGCCCATTCTCATAACTGCCCTCAGGCAGCACAATGGTTTGCAGATAGAAGGAATTGCCTCGCGTCAGGGAGTAACCTAAGGCCCCCAGATTCAAGGGAATGGTCAGGGCCACCGTGCCATTGGCAGGTGCCGTTACCCCAGTGGCGACTGGCACTTTCAGGCCAGCCATACCCACTTTGAGCTTGGGATTGAGCGCTTCATTGCCCCCGGTGTTGGTAGACGTGACCACATACACCAAGTCGCGGTCTTTCAGGCCCGTGACCACCAAAGACAAGGCATTGCTCACCCCAGCGTCATCACACAAGGTAGCAGTGCCATTGCTGGTGGCGCTGCCCAAGCTATCAAGACGCACCTTGTTGGCGAGCGGCAACTCCACCTGCGTCACTTGGGTGGTCACGATATCGGTATAGGCGGGCGTCAGGGCGTGGGCCTGCTGCATCAAAAAGGGCAGGGTGGCTGCTTTGCCAGTCAGCAGCAAGGTAGAGAATTTTTTGAGCATGGCGCAACAGCCTCTGAAGGGTAAAACAAGAAGAGGCTACCCACAGACCGGAGTAAGCCCTGAGATTTTGTGCCACTCTAGCATGGGCCAGCCCAAACTGGAATTACTTTCTACAATGCAACATTGCTACCACCGTTTGTACGGCGGTGCTGCATTGTTTGAACTACCCACGAAGGAAAATAATGGAACATACCCTGCCCCCCCTGCCCTACGCCATTGATGCCCTGGCTCCCCACTACAGCCAAGAAACCCTAGAGTTTCACCACGGCAAGCACCACAACGCCTATGTGGTCAACCTGAACAACCTGCAAAAGGGCACCGAGTTTGAAAGCCTGAGCTTGGAAGAAATCGTAAAGAAGGCCTCCGGTGGCATTTACAACAATGCAGCCCAAATCTGGAACCACACTTTCTTCTGGAACTGCATGGCCCCCAACGGCGGCGGTGAGCCTACTGGCGCATTGGCCGAAGCCATCAATGCCAAGTGGGGCAACTATGCGGCTTTCAAAGAAGCCTTTGTGAAGTCTGCTGTGGGCAACTTTGGTTCGGGCTGGACTTGGCTGGTGAAAAAGGCCGATGGCTCGGTCGATATCGTCAACACCGGCGCGGCTGGCACCCCCCTGACCACTGAAGACAAAGCCCTGCTAACCGTGGACGTGTGGGAACACGCCTACTACATTGACTACCGCAACCGTCGCCCAGACTTTGTGGCTACCTTCTTGGACAAGCTGGTGAACTGGAAGTTTGCGCAAGCCAACTTCGCCTGATCGCCCCAAGCGCTTAAAGCGTAAAAAAACGGCCTACGGGCCGTTTTTTTACGCCCATGCCCGTTCAATCTGACAGCGCTTGAATCAGTTCGGTTTCAATAGCAATTTGCTGGGCGCTGTGCTGCAATGCGGGGCCTTCGATCAAAAAGGTATCTTCTACCCGTTCGCCCAAAGTGCTTACCTTAGCCAGTTGCACGTTCAGATGGTGGCGAGCCAGTACCCGCGCTACCACATAGAGCAAACCAGCCCGGTCACTGGCGGAGATAGCCAGCAGCCAGCGCTGTGCTTTTTCATCGGGATGCAGCGTGACACGCGGTGCCATCGGAAAACTCTTGGCCCAACGCGACAAGCGCTTGCGCCCCGGTTCGGGCAAAGGACCACTGGCTACCAAAGCTTGCGTCAGGTCGTTTTCTACCATCTGCGGCAGTTCGCGGTAATGCTCAGGCAGTGAGGCGGTGACGACCTGAAAGGTATCCAACGCGTACCCATTGTGCGCCGTATGCACCCGCGCATCCAAAATGCTAAAGCCTGCCCGATCAAAATAGCCACAGATGCGGGCGAACAAGTCTGGCTGGTCTGGGGCATACACCACCACCTGTAAGCCCTCACCGGCCAGCGATTGCCGCGCCCGCACGACGGGATGTGCCGTGCTCACATGGCGTGAAAGCTGGCGGGCATGCCAAGCAATGTCGGAGGCCTCGTGGCGCATGAAGTAGCTGACATCCAAAGTATCCCAAAGTATTTTGTGCGATTCAAAGGGCTGGGCTACCAGCGCCAGCAGCACCAAGGCTTCACGTTTACGCGCCTCAATCTCGGCAGCAGCATCGGGGGCCCGCCCCCCCAAGGTGCGCAGGGTGGCGCGGTACAGGTCTTCGAGCAACTTGCCTTTCCAAGCGTTCCAAACTTTGGGGCTAGTGCCCCGAATGTCGGCCACGGTCAGTAGGTACAGCGCCGTGAGGTAGCGTTCGTTGCCCACAAGCTGGGCAAAAGCACCAATCACATCCGGATCGCTCAGGTCTTGTTTTTGCGCCACTCGGCTCATGGTCAGGTGTTCGCGCACCACGAACTCAATCAACTGGGCATCTTCACGCGCTACACCGTGTTGGCGGCAAAAACGCCGGGCCACTACGGCACCAATCTGAGAATGGTCGCCGCCTCGGCCTTTGCCAATATCGTGAAACAGCGCCGCCACATAGAGCAACCAAGGCTTGTCCCACCCCGCCGCCAGTTGGGAACAAAACGGGTATTCATGGGCATGGTCAGCCATGAAGAAGCGGCGCACATTGCGCAGCACCATCAAAATGTGCTGATCGACGGTGTAGACATGGAACAGGTCGTGCTGCATCTGCCCCACAATGCGCCGAAATGACCACAGGTAGCGCCCCAGCACTGAGGTCTGGTTCATCAAGCGCATGGCATGGGTGATGCCTTCGGGCTGTTGCAGGATACGCAAAAAAGCGGCCCGATTGACCGGATCACGCCGAAAGGCCCCATCCATCACACTGCGCGCCCGGTACAACGCCCGCAAGGTGCGTGCTGACAGGTGCTGCGAACCAGCGGAGGTTTGGTAGAGCAAAAAAGTCTCTAAGATGGCGTGCGGATGGCGCTGGTACAAATCGTCGCTGGCCACCTCAATCATGCCGGCCTTGTCTAAAAAATGCGCATTGATAGGCCGGGGAGCATGCTCAGAGGGGTTGAGGCGCTCTTCAATGTTGAGCAATAAAATTTGGCACAACTGGGTCACGGCCTTGGCGGCCCAATAGTAGCGGCGCATCAGGGTTTCACTGGCGCGCAGGGGTAGGCCGCTGCCATCGGGCGCTTCGGAGCGGTAGCCAAACGATTCGGCCACGGCGTTTTGCAAATCGAACACCAGCCGGTCTTCGCGCCGCCCGGCGATGGCGTGCAGCCGCGCCCGCACCAACGACAGCAACGCTTCGTTGCGCACCAGTTGGCGCAGTTCAAACGGCGTTGCCAAGCCGCTGCGGGCCAGCTCTTGCCAACTATGGCCTAGCCCAGCGGCACGCGCTACCCAGAGCACGGTTTGCAGATCGCGCAGGCTGCCGGGAGACTCTTTGCAATTGGGCTCTAGGGCGTAAGGGGTGTTGTCGTACTTGTTGTGGCGCTGACGCATCTCCAGCGTTTTGGCGATCAAAAAGGCGCGGGGGTCAAGGTGGGCGCGGTATTGCTGTTCAAACTCAGCAAACAGGGCGGCATTGCCACAGAGCAGCCGGGCCTCTAGCAAAGAGGTTTGCACCGTGACATCCTGCGCAGCCTCGGTGGTGCATTCGGCCACGGTGCGCACGCTAGAGCCAATTTCTAGCCCCACATCCCAGCAACTGCTGATAAAGGCTTCAATGGCTTGGCGCTGCGCCGTGGCCGTATCGCTGTTAGGCAGCAGCAGCAACACATCCACATCGGAATGGGGGAACAACTCCCCCCGGCCAAAGCCGCCCACGGCCACCAAGGTCATGGTGTCGGGCAGGGCCGCACGCTGCCAGAGCTGCGTGAGCAAGCTATCCACAATCCGCGCCAAGGCACGCAAATGGGTATGGATGCCACGCGTAGAGGCTTGCGAGGCGGCCAAAGTGGCCAGCAGTTCGGCCTTCTGGCGGCGGTAGCTATCGCGCAGGGGTTGTAGTTCGGTCATGGCGGATATTCTGCAAGAAACAACAGGAATCAAGCCATGCAAGAACTGTGCACGCTGGCGCTGC
>JAIESZ010000210.1 GCA_019745615.1 Burkholderiaceae bacterium | reverse complement strand
GACGCCACCGATAAGGTGCTCGGACGGGTAGCCAGCGAAGTTGCCCTCCGTCTGCGCGGCAAACACAAAGCCATTTACACACCGCACATTGATACCGGCGATTTCATCGTCATCATCAACGCTGCCAAGCTCAAGGTCACTGGTACCAAGAACTTGGACAAGGTGTACTACCGCCACTCCGGTTATCCCGGCGGCATCACAGCCACCAACTTCCGTGACCTGCAAGCCAAGTTCCCTGGCCGCGCACTGGAAAAGGCTGTCAAGGGTATGTTGCCCAAGGGCCCACTGGGCTATGCCATGATCAAAAAGCTGAAGGTGTATGGCGGTGCCGAGCATCCGCACAGCGCCCAACAGCCCAAAGTGCTGGAAATCTAAGGAGCCGAGATGATTGGTGAATGGAACAACGGCACTGGCCGTCGCAAATCCAGCGTGGCCCGTGTATTTCTGAAAAAAGGCACTGGCAAAATCACGATCAACGGCAAGGACATCCAGTCCTACTTTGGTCGCGAAACCTCGATCATGATCGCCAAGCAACCCCTGGCACTGACCAACCATGTCGAAACCTTCGACGTGATGATCAATGTCCACGGTGGTGGTGAATCCGGCCAAGCCGGTGCAGCCCGCCACGGCATCACGCGCGCCCTGATCGACTACGACGCCACCCTCAAGCCCGTCCTGAGCCAAGCTGGCTTCGTGACCCGCGATGCGCGTGAAGTCGAACGTAAGAAGGTCGGTCTGCGTTCTGCACGCCGCGCCAAGCAGTTCTCCAAGCGTTAATCCGCTTTTTTGCCTGCTACCCAAGCCGCCCAGGGTTCGCCTAGGGCGGCTTTGTTGTTGCTGGGGTTTGCATAATGCCCCTACCCCAATCAGCGGCAAGTGCCGCCCGCCTGAATGACCGACTGTTTTTGAGTAGTATTCGGGCAAGTTCCCAAAATTCCGGAGATTCTCCCCATGACTGCTGTAGCCCAAGCCCCTCAGATCGAAGAAATGCCCGCGCCGATCATCTTTACTGACAGCGCCGCCGCCAAGGTGGCCGACTTGATCGCCGAAGAAGGCAACCCCGACCTGAAGCTGCGCGTATTTGTGCAGGGTGGCGGCTGCTCAGGCTTTCAGTATGGCTTTACCTTTGATGAAATCGTCAACGAAGACGATACCACCATGACCAAAAATGGCGTCTCGCTGCTGATCGACGCCATGAGCTACCAATATTTGGTGGGTGCAGAGATCGACTACAAAGAAGACCTGCAAGGCGCGCAGTTTGTGATTAAAAACCCCAACGCCACCAGCACCTGCGGCTGCGGTTCGAGCTTCTCCTGAGCGCGGGGTAAAGGCGTGCAATTTTTGGCACACCGGATCACAATAGTGCCATCCTGAAAAAAGGCTTCACTTCTGCGGTGGTTTGCCGTTATATAAGACAGCCATAAAGCCTTTTGTGGGGCTTTTGCGTTTTACTATTACTGCTACGGGGCCTCGCCATGCAAATTCCTCCCGTTGACCGATCACCATCGTGGCGCACGATCAGTGCTGATCTGTCTACCACCGGCGCGTCTGGGGCTGTGCCCGTGCGCCCCATCAACGCACCCAATCCGGTCGAATCTATGGACCGGCTCGGTGAGGGGGCCATTGTCAAGACACCAGACAAGCCCTCGGATACCGACGGCCCCAACCGCGACTGGACAACCCCAGAAGAAAAAAAGCTGGTGCCAGAGCTGCCCCCAGAGCCGGAGCCTGAGCCAATCTACAAACAGTTGCTCGACTTTATCCAGTCCATGTGGCGCGCCAGCGGCACGGCCATAGAGCTGGCGCAAGAAATCAACAAGATGACTTTGCAAGAGCGCATGGCCTTGCAAGCGAAAAACGAACCCGACCTGACCTACTCCGACCCCAAGATCAAACGCACCGGTGGTTTGTAGCCCTAGCCCGGCAGCGGCGCATTGGCAATGCCGCTGCTGACATGGCCTGCCGGTACGTGGCGGGCCGCAGAAGTGACATGGCCGGTTTGGTCATCAAAGAAAAAATCGGGTTCAAATTCGCGCAGAAACTCCCCCTTGGGCAGCCCACCCAAAAACATGGCCTCATCGACGGCAATGTTCCAATCCATCAGGGTACGGATGGCACGCTCATGCGCCGGTGCGCTGCGCGCCGTCACCAGCGCGGTACGGATACGCATACCACTGCTGCCACTGGCCTGCTGCAAGCGGTGCAAGGCCACCAGCAAGGGCTTAAACGGCCCTTGCGGCAGGGGTTGGGCCGCCTTATCGCTCTCGTGGCGCTGAAAGGCATCTAAGCCCTGCGCTTGGAACACGCGCTCGGCCTCATCCGAGAACAGCACGGCATCACCATCAAAGGCAATACGCACTTCTTGCGGATGGGCATTGCCTGCTTGGGCCGATTCGGTCAGCACCCGCGCGGCGGGGTAGCCCAAGTGCAGGGCTTGGCGCACATCGGCCTCATTGGCGGATAAAAACAAATGCGCGCCCAAGGGCCGCAAATAGCCAAACGGCTCGCGCCCTTGGGTAAAAACGCCGCGCTGGATGCTGGGCAACCCGTGCGCTTGGCAAGAGCGAAACACGCGCAAGCCACTGACCGGATCATTGCGCGACAGCAGCACCACCTCCACCCGTGCCTGCTCCGGCGTGTTAAAAGCCAGCAGCTTGCGCACCAAAGAAAAGGCCACACCGGGGGATGCAGGCACCTCTAAACGCTGGTGTTGCAAGGCGCGGTAGGCAGCGTCGTTATCGCGGTCGAAAACGGTGTTTTCTTCCTCAAAATCAAACAACGCCCGCGAGGAGATCGCCACGACCAACCGGTTTTGTAATGATGCGCTCATGGTGGATGCGGGCCTTGCTTATTTCACAAACTGGTTGAGTTGGATGATAGGCAACAACACCGCCAGCACAATCAGCATCACCACCAGCCCCATGGTCACAATCAGCAGCGGCTCCAAAATCGTGGCTAGTTGCATGGAGCGGCGCTGCACTTCGGCAGACAGTTGCTGCGCAGCGCGTTGCAGCATCATCGGTAACTGTCCGGTTTGCTCACCCAGCCGGGCAAACATGGCTACCAGCCCCGGAAAACGTTTCTTTTGTGCCAGCGCGGATGCCAGTGGCGCGCCCTCACGCACCAGCACCAGCGCCTCCAAAGCATCGGCTCGCATGGCTCGGTTGTTTAAGGTTTCGGCGGCGGCCTGCAAAGCTTTCAGAATAGGTACCCCGGCACCGGCCAGCATGGCCAAGGTGCTGGCAAAGCGGGCCGCGTTGTAGCTGCGCGCCAGCCGCCCCAGCAAAGGCAATTGCAGCCATGCCGCATCCACTTTCTGCCGAAAGGCTTCGCCCGTCAGCATCCAGCGCCAGCCTATGCCCCCCAACAGCAGCAGCAGCAACACCACCCAGCCATACTGGCGCACCGCACTGCTCAAGGCCAGCATGGCCACCGTCAAAAAGGGTAAAGCGCGCTTGGTACCCGCAAACACGCTGGCTACTTGGGGCACCACATAGGTAACGAGAAACAGCACAATCACCAAGGCCAACAAAGTCACGATGGCAGGATAGAGGGCAGCCCCCATCAGTTTGGCGCGCAGGGCTTGGCGCTCTTCCAGATCATCGGCCAGCCGCTCTAGCACCAGCCCCAAACTGCCGCTGGCCTCACCGGCCCCCATCACGGCACAATAAATGTCAGAAAACTCCCGTGGGTGCTGTTGCAAGGCACGGGCAAAACTGGAACCGGCATTGACCTCAGCACGCAAGGCGGCCAGCAGATGGTGCTGGCGCTCGTCTTCGGCCTCATCGGCCAAGGCGGTCAGGGCACGCTCCAACGGCAAACCTGAGACCACCAACCCGGCCAATTGGCGTGTCCACACCGCCAAGGCGGTGGCATTGAACACCGGGCGGGTTAGTAAGCGCTGGCTCCACGATGGCGCACTGGCACCAGCAGAACCGGCTTCTACCAGTGCTACCGCCAACGGCACCAAGGCTTGGGCCCGCAACTGGCTGCGCGCCGCCTTGGCCGTATCTGCCTCTAGCACCCCATTGCGGGTCTGGCCTTGGGCATCGAGGGCTTCAAAAGAAAAGGCGGGCATAGGCAGCAATCGGGCATTCAGAGCACAGCATTAAGCCGTGCATGGTAGCCGCTGAACCACTGACCCACGAACAACGCCAACTTTAAAAGCTCTCCCAGTCGTCTTCAGCCCCAGTCTTGGTCTTGGCAGATGCGGGCTTCATCAGTGCAGCGGGCTTGTTTTTCTGGTGTGGCGCGGCCGGTTTGGTCACTCCAGCCAACCGAGGCGCTGCACTTTGGCGGGGTGGTGCAGGTGCTGCCACCGGCGCTGCCCGTACCGCCGCACGGCGCGGAGCAGCACTTTGGGTGCTGAAGTCCAACTTGAACACACTCACTGCTTGCACCAAATCTTCGGCCTGTGTCTTCAGGCTGGACGTGGCTGCCGCCATTTGTTGCACCAAGGCAGCATTTTGCTGCGTGGCATGGTCCATCAAGGTGACGGCTTCGCCCACTTGGGCCACACCATTGGCCTGCTCGCTGCTGGCAGCACTGATCTCTCCCACAATGTCCGTCACATGCTTGATGGCACTGACCACTTCATTCATGGTCTCACCCGCCTTGTCTACCAACACGGTACCAAATTCAACCCGCTCGACGCTGGCGTTGATGAGGCTCTTGATTTCTTTGGCAGCATCCGCCGAACGACCGGCCAAACTACGTACCTCAGAGGCCACCACAGCAAAACCACGTCCTTGCTCACCAGCACGGGCCGCTTCCACCGCCGCATTGAGTGCCAAAATATTGGTTTGGAAGGCAATACCATCAATCACGCTGATGATGTCGGCAATTTTTCGGCTGGACTCGTTGATGTCCCTCATGGTCTCGACCACCTGCCCCACCACCTCACCACCCCTGACGGCCACATTCGAGGCATTCACAGCCAACTGACTGGCTTGGCGGGCACTGTCGGCATTTTGTCGCACCGTAGAGCCCAACTCCTCCATAGAGGCAGCCGTTTGCTCTAACGCACTGGCCTGACTTTCGGTACGGGTAGACAAATCGCTATTGCCTTGGGCAATCTCACTCGATGCCGTGGCAATACCATTGGTGCCAGTGCGCACGGCGCTGACAATCTTAACCAAGCTGTCATTCATGGCCTTCATGGCCGACATCATTTGCCCGGTCTCATCGTTGGAGGTTACCTCGATCTTGCTAGTCAGATCTCCGGCAGAAATAGTATTGGCAAAGTTTCCGGCAAACTTCAACTGATGGATCAGATTGCGTGAAATAACAAAAATCATCCATCCTACTACGGCCCCAATCAAGCAAGTCACCAGCACAAATACCCAAGTGGCTGAAGAAATTTCAGTTTGTCCTTCTTGGGCTACTTGTTTGGATAGGGTATCACTCAACTTCATATGCTCGACAAAGGAGTCCCGCAGCTTGATCTCGTTGGGCCGGTTATTGACGATCAGATCACGGGCCTCATCAAACAGGTTGCTACGTGACATTTCTAGCACACCAAGCACCCCCTTGTAATAATTATCCAAGGCGGTTCGATGCTGATCGAGCATTTTTTTATCTGCGGGATCTGAGGCAAAATCCTCGTAGCTCTTGAGATAATTTTTCACATTATCATAATCTGACTTTATATATTTTTCAATATTAATTTTTGCATTATCATCTACACTAAGCACATGCAGCGATGTATGTGCGCGCAACTGCCCAAACTCATCAATAGCCTTGGATAGCACCAAAACACCAGGAACTGTATTAGAGTTACCTTTATTGGTTACCTCATACACCTTATCCATCTTAAAATGGCCAATAAATCCAACCAGAATCAGACCAAACAAAGATAAAAATAGCGTCGAATACAAACGTTTTGCGATGGACATCGTTGCAATGCTCCCAGTGCTGCAAATGGACATCGCGGGGCAAGCCCGCGATGCAATCAAGGTTTTTCTTTGGTTTATTATTTCATGAAGTCGCTGGTAATCAGCTCATCAATCGCTTTATTGCCTGCATCTTCGGAGGGTACCAACTTCTCCTGCACAAGCACAGAGATACCCGCTTTGAGTACCTTCACATGGGCAGGGCCTGGAGTGGGATTAGAGAAGTCATTGCGTTTGAGCTGTGCCTTAGCTACAGGCAAACTGATCTTGGCTTCTTCTGCTAGCAGCTTCGCTGTTTCTTCTGGATTGGCAATAGCCCAAGTTCTGGCCTTTTCATAAGCCTTCACTACCCGTTTGACAATATCTGGATGGCTACTAATAAAAGATTCATTTGCATACAGCAAGCCAAAACTCGAAAAGTCTGGGTTACGGTACAGCGCTTTAGATCCGGCCTCAAGCTCGGATGCGGCTTGGTGCGGGTCTAAAGCAATCCAAGCATCTACTTCGTTATTTTCAAGAGCTTTTCTGCCTAACACATGGGCCAAAGGTACCACATTGACATCGGCCTTGCTCATACCATTCAGATGCAGAGTGCGCAACATGAAAGAATAGGCGTCGGTTCCTGGAGTAGCAGCAATCTTTTTGCCTTTTAGCTCTTTGACATTGGTGATGGTAGAATTTTTCCCCACCATCATGGCTACCCACTCAGGTTTAGAAAAAACATAAACTGCCTTGAGTGGTGCCCCGTTGCTGCGCGCCATCACTCCAGAAAGACCTGCTGCCGAGCCAAAATCAAGGCTCCCTTTTTTCAAAAAATCAAGGGCATTACTACTACTGGGGCTATAAACCCATTTCACAGGAATGTTGTCTTTTTTAAACTCTTCTTCCATCCAGCCCATTTTTCGGACAACCAGACTGGTAGGCGAGTAGCTCGTATAGTCCACCCGAATTTCTTTCGGGTTTTCGGCAGAAGCAGAAAATGGCATGATCGAGAAAACACCGGTCACTACCAAGCCTAGCACTTTTCCATGGATCTTCATATTGTCCTCGTCTCTGGTTTGTACTTTATTGGATGGATGTAGGTTGCTGAAGTAGCAATTTTGGGCTCAAAAACAGCAGCCACAAAAAATTGGAACTAATCCTCTGAGCATCTTCTCCAACAGAGGTGCCACAAATCATTGTAAAAAAACCGACATCTGTGGTAGAGCGTAGCATAACGCAATTGCAGCATCAGAATGTCCTGATTCATCGATCATCTTAGACTGATCTAATTTAAGAAAATGCTGATTTAGCACCGGAGATGAAATTTCTTGTGTAAGAACATAGCATTTTTTGTCATGCTCGTGTAGGCGACGGCTGCCTGAGATCTCAGAACTCTCTGCAAGCAAAGCCGATTTCCTATAAAAACGATTTGTTCTTATTTGCATTCAATGAAATAGATAGAAATTCAGGCCCCTAAGGGGCCTGAAAAGAGGGTGCTATCAGGGTATTGCTGAAAGTGACTGAGCAGCCGAGGCTGCAATCTCTAGCGAGCGCAGGCGCAAAGCAGGGTCAAACACATCACTGACCAGCATAAACTCGTCTGCCTGCGTAGCTTGCCACAGCGCAGCAAAACCGGCACGCACGGTATCGGGGCCACCAATCACCGCAGCAGCGAGAAAATCGGCAATGCCAGCGCGCTCTTGGGCACCAATGTGGGCCATAAAATTTTCTACCGGGGGCTGCAAACGGCCACGCTGCCCCGTCAAAATGCCCAGCACCCGCTGGTAAGTACTGCTGGCCAAATACTGCGCTTCCTCGTCAGTAGGGGCTGCAATCACCGGCACACCCACCACTACATAAGGTTTGTTGAGCGTGGCCGATGGCCGAAACAGCCGCCGGTACAACTCTAGTGCTGGCAACAACATGCGCGGCGCAAAATGCGAAGCAAAAGCATAGGGCAAACCCATCTGCGCTGCCAGTTGTGCTGAAAACAGGCTAGAGCCTAACAGCCAGATCGGCACTTGGGTACCTGCTCCGGGCATGGCCGTAATACGTTGGCCCGGCTGGGCAGGCCCTAGCAAGCGCTGCACCTCAACCACGTCGCGCGGAAAGTCTTCTTCGGTTTCGACCCGGTCGCGGCGCAAGGCGCGCATGGTTGGGCCATCGGTACCGGGGGCGCGGCCCAACCCCAGATCAATACGACCGGGATAAAGTTCAGCCAAGGTGCCAAAAGCCTCAGCCACCACCAGCGGGGCATGGTTGGGCAACATGATGCCACCGGAACCAACACGGATGCTTTGGGTATGGGCGGCAATGTGGCCCACCAGTACGGCAGTGGCCGAACTGGCAATACCGGGCATGTTGTGGTGTTCAGCCAGCCAGTAGCGACGGAAACCCAGCGCCTCGACATGCTGGGCGGTGCGCAGGGCAATATCCAAAGCTTGGGCCACGGTGCCGCCTTCGCGGACGGCCACCAAGTCCAGCATGGACAGGGCGGGGCAATGAGAAGTAGTCATGGTGCCCATTGTGGCGGCTGCGCGCAGGGCACCATGAACCCACTACCCGATCACTGAGCGGCCGGGGGGGATTGGGGTTTTGGGGCGGTGTCAGAGGCAGAGGATGCTGGCGATGCTGCCTTGGCTCCAGCTTGGGCCGCCTTGAGCAACATAGCAGACAGGTCGGCCTTGATTTTTTCGGCCTGAGATTGTGCTGGAGTGGGGTTGGTGCTTTCAGTCATGGCGCGAATCTACCACCAATAACTGCCAACATACAGACACTAACCACCTGCAGCCCAGCAGTGCGCCAGTCAATACGAGCATTTTTATAACCCCGTTGGGCTAGGATGAGGCGAACTGGGCATAATCTTTCACTTCCCACCAAGAAAGCATCATGGGCAAGCGTATATTGATTGTCGAAGACCACGCCGATATTCGTCGGCTGATCCGCATGACCCTCGAATTTGAAGACCACGACATCCGCGAGGCTGCCAACGCCGATGAGGGCTTGGTGCAGGTGCGTGAGTGGGGCCCTGAGTTGCTGCTGCTAGATGTGATGATGCCCGGCAGTATGGATGGTTTAGGCTTGTGTCGTTTGGTAAAGACCGACCCCACACTGGGGCAGCCCAACGTTATTTTGCTCACAGCACGCGGACAAAGCCAAGACGTTGAAGCAGGCATGAGTGCCGGGGCCAATGCCTACTTGCTCAAACCCTTCAGCCCACTTAAGCTCATCGAAACCATCAATAGTCTAGAAGATTAAGGTCCATGCCCACAACCGAGCGTCAGCCCGAAGCGACGCAGTTTGATGCCGCCGCCGCCGACCAGATGGAGACCATCATCTCTGATCTGGGGAGGATGTACCACGAGCGCAACGAGGCGCTGCAAGAGGTGGCCCGCGCCCACCACGAGGCGTTGTTCCGGCTGGCGATGGCAGCGGAATACAAAGATGACGACACCGGCGTGCATATCGTGCGCATTGGCTTTTTGGCCGAGGCCTTAGCCCGGCACCTAGGGCAATCGCGGGCCTACGCCACGCTGCTGCGCAAGGCCGCTCCGATGCACGACATTGGCAAAATCGGCATCCCAGACAATGTGCTCAAAAAGCCAGGGAAACTCGATCCTGCCGAGCGCAAAATTATGAACCAGCACCCTGCCATTGGGGCTGATATTCTGGGAAAATCGCGCATTGCCCTGTTCCAGATGGCTTCAGAAATTGCCCTAGCGCACCACGAGCGCTGGGACGGCAAGGGCTACCCCTCAGGGCTGACAGGAGAAGACATCCCGCTGTCGGGGCGCATCGTCACGGTGGTTGATTTTTATGATGCCCTGACCATGGATCGGGTATACCGCGAGGCTTTTAGCACCGAAAAAGCCTTAGAGATGCTATTGGCCGAGCGTGGCCGGGCCTTTGACCCCAGCGTGGTGGACTGTTTTATGGAGCACGGTACATCACTAGAGGCCCTACGCCAGCACGTCACCATCCATCGCATGACCTTTGCTGATTTGGTACAAGACAAGCCCTTAGCGCGTTAAACACCCACGATGGTCTTTGACCTTT
>JAIESZ010000260.1 GCA_019745615.1 Burkholderiaceae bacterium | reverse complement strand
ACCAAAGAAGACGACGACGAAACCCTGCTCAACCTGCTGCGCCGCGCCCACCATGCCGAAACCTTCCGCACGCTGGCGCGTGATGTGGGCGAACGCCTGACAGTAGAGCAAGTGGCCGACGACCTGAGCGCCTTGGCCGACAGCGTGCTGCGCGTTACCGCGCAATGGTGCTGGGAGCGCCTCAAAAACCGCCACCGCGAAGAACCCCAATTTGCCATCATTGGTTATGGCAAGCTGGGCGGCAAAGAGCTGGGCTACGGCAGCGACCTCGACATCGTTTTTGTTTTTGACGACGATGACGACCGCGCCCCAGAGGTCTATACCGCCTTTGTGCGCAAACTCATCAACTGGCTGACCGTCAAAACCAGCGAGGGCGATTTGTTCGAGATCGACACCGCACTGCGCCCCAACGGCAACTCTGGCCTGCTGGTGACGAGCTTTCAGTCTTACGCCAACTACCAGCAGCAGCGCGGCAGCAATACCGCTTGGACTTGGGAGCACCAAGCCATGACCCGCGCCCGCTTTGTGCTGGGCAGCCAAGACCTGCGCACCCGCTTTGATGCCGTGCGCGCCTCCGTGATTAGCGCGCCCCGCGATGCCGCCGCACTGGCGCAAGAAATCTCCGCCATGCGCGACCGCGTGCTGGGTGCCCACCGGCCACCACCAGACCAGTTTGATATCAAATACAGCCCCGGCGGCATGGTTGATGCCGAGTTTGCCATGCAGTATTTGGTGCTGCTGCACTCTGGCGCGCACCCCCAACTCCTAGACAACGTGGGCAACATCGCCCTGCTGCAACGGGCAGAAGACGCAGGCCTGCTGCCCGCTGGCGTGGGCCAAGCTGCCGCCAGCGCCTACCGCGAGTTGCGCCGGATGCAGCACCGGGCGCGCTTGGATGAGGTGCCCACCCAAGTCACTTCGCCCGCACTGCATACCGAGCGCAGCGCCATTGAGGCACTGTGGCAGGCTGTGTTTGGGCGCAGCGCTGGCTGCGCATAATGCACAAGCCATGAACTTGCTTACCCTGAACATCGACACCATCCCGCTGGGCCAGCCCCTGAGCTTTGTTTTGCGCAGCGTCAGCGGGGCGGTGCTGGCGCAAAAGGGCTATGTGATTCGCAACCGCGCTGACCTAGAGCTGCTGGTGCAGCGCGGCGTTAGTTTGTGTATAGACACAGCAGAGTCTGATGACAGCCACCGCGCCTACATGGGCCAGTTGCAGCGCATGTTGCTGTCAGAAAAGCCCCTGAGCGAAATCGCCAAAGCCCGCATGGAGATGGTGGCCCAAGAGGGTTCCGAAAACAACACCAGCAACGGCCTGCCCAACTGGCCCAACCTGCAACACCGCGCCACGCAACTGCTGCGCTCGCCGCCCGCACACGAGTTTGGCGTGCGCTTTATGGACTTGCAGGCCGACCTATCACGCTACTGCGTCCTGAACCCAGACGCCACTTTGCTGGCGCTGATTCGCATCTCAGGGCAAGAAACGCGCATGTACAGCGCCACGCACAGCATGTTGGTGGCCTGCGTGTGCATGGTGGTGGCACGGGCCACGCTGCGCTGGGACGAAGAGCAGATTTTGCGCATCGGCTGCGCTGCCTTGAGCATGAATTGCGCCATGACCGAGCTGCAAGACCATCTGGCCTTGCAAAACACCCCCCTGAGTGCCGAACAAATCAGCGCCATCGAGAACCACCCGGAGCGCAGCGAGACCTTGCTGCGCAGCTTGGGCATCCTCGATCCGATCTGGCTCGAAGCCGTGCGCCAGCACCACCACCGCACCCCAGGGCGCTTGGTGGACAAAAGCGAAGCGCAGCAAATGGCGCGCCTGATCCAGCGGGCCGATATTTTTGCGGCCCGTTTGTCGCCGCGCATCAGCCGCGTCCCCATGCCGGTCACGGCGGCCATGCAGTCGTGCTACTACGACGAGGAGCATCAGGTCGATGAGGCAGGCGCAGCCATCGTGAAAACCTTGGGGTTGTATCCACCGGGCACCTTTGTGCATCTGGCCAGCAAAGAAGTGGGCATGGTGGTGCGCCGGGGCGTGACCGCTACCACGCCACGTGTGGCCGTGGTGCTCAACCGCCAAGGTATGCCCACCGGCGAGCTAATCCCCCGCGATACCGCCTCGGCTAACTCCAAAATCACCGGCGTGGTGGCGCACAAGGATGTGTTGCGCATCCAAGTACCCCTAGAGCGCCTGCTGGCCTTGGTGTAAGGGTGTGACGGGCCGCCCCGGCTAGAAAAATTTTTTGGCAAGGCACTGGAACTTTTTGGGGCCGCCCCCACTCTATGGAGCAACTCGTACTTTTACGGTTGCGAAGCCTTTCAGGCCCCGTCGGCTTGGCTGCAATCCCGGAGCGCACCTCCTCCCTCCCTCTCTTCTTCGTTCGGGGGCGCTTCGCAACCTTTTTCTTTTTCTTTTGCGCCGGTGGCGCGCGCCTTAGCGGCAGCACGCACGGCCCGCGCCGACACCTTGGCTACTGCGCAAGCGTAGTCCAGCGCCGCATGACTGACCACTGCACCACGCAAGGCATCGGCAATGATGGTGTCGGCCCACGCAACGCCACAGGGGGCAATGGGGCCAATATCGGGCACTGTCACGGCAGCGGGGCCGCGCCACTGCGCCAGCCACTCTGCCATACGGGCTTTGGCTTGTGCCACCTCTTCCGGGGTGACTGGGGGTGGTTCTGGCCGCTGGGGTTGCGTTGGGGGCTGCTGTGGTGCCACTGCATGGGGCGGAGTTGCCATGGCGGGCAACCGTGGCGCGGGGCGTTGGTTGTGCAGCCATGCCGGATCAAACGAGGCCCAAGCGTTCAGCGCCATCACCTGCACCACCCAGCCGACAGACTGCCCCACGGTGGCCGCATGGTCTAGCAATTGTTGGCATTGCAGCGCATTGGGCAAGGCGGGCCTGCCTTTGGCCCGGCGCACCTGCTGCCAAGCCTGCAAGGCGGCTTGGTCTTGCGGGCTGGACAGCGATTGCAAAAACAAGAATGACGACGAGGATGATGGTGCAGATGGCGGCAGCGGTGGAGATGCTGAGGGTGGGCAAGGTGGGGCCGGTGGCTCCGTTGTCTTTTGAGGTTGAAACCCGTTGCTTCCGTTCTGGGTGGTGATTTCTGCACATGGGCCGGAAAAATCACCACTGCTTGCGGCAAAAGAAGCCACCTCGGTGGGTAGATTTTCTGCACCGCTGGCGCTGTGGGTAACGCTGGGCTGTGCTGCTAAAGCCGCCTCGTTAATGCGGTACACATGGGTGCACAGGCCGGGGGCCTTGCCCACTTGCAGCACGCCCCTTTGCGTGAGCAGCGTGATGTGCGTTTGCACCGTGCGCTTGTGCAAGCCACACAAACGGGCCAAGCGCATCAGCGACGGAAAAGCAAAACCTTGGGCGTCATTAAAGTGGCTAATGATGCACAGCAACACCAACTTGGCCCCACTGGGCAACGCAATATGCCAAGTGGCACGGCCCATACGCAGGCTGGCACGGGCGATAGAAAACATCTCGGTCATGGCAAGACCTCTCTGAACAGAGAAAACACAAAACACACAGGCGCATACCCGCTGGCCGCTGCACAGGGCAGCCGTCAGACAACGGGAAGCAAAGAGAAAAAGCGCGAGAAGAGCGCTGCGCTTAGGGCTGGGTTAGGCCCATCGCCTCATGCAGCAGATCAGCGCTGCCATCGGCACGGAAACCGGCCAACAATTGCAGGCGCTGGCGGTTGCGCCACAGCAAAGCGCGCTGGCGCTGCTGGCACCAAGAGCCAGCCCGGCTGTGCGGTGGTTCTGCCAACAAGGTGTGCAGTGCGTGCAGGGTGTGCTGCAAGACCTGCGCCGTTAAAGGCGAAGAAATGCCCGGCGGCGGGGCCGCAGTGTTCGGGGAAAAGGTGTCAGCCATGATGGCTCCTGTTGGACTTGAAGGAGTCTGACAACCTCGATTCCAAACGAGGGTGGCAGGCCGTGCAGGGTTGGAATACCGGCAACAGGTTCCGGCGCATCCTTGCGGACGCCCCCACACAGCCCGCCATAAAGCGTGTCTGTGCGCGCAGCATTAAGATGAAAAAAGCCGCTGCCCTGTGGCGGGTGCGGCTTGCTGCGCCTGTTGAAACCGGGATTCCAAACCCGTGTCCCGCCTTTTTCGCGGGATGGCGTAAGTCTAACGTCTAGGAGTGGGTGGCGGCAAGCCCCCGTCGCTTATCCATCTATGCGCAATGCTGCCAGCAACCCAACGGCTGAAGAACGCTCCACCCTTTGCGAATCATGTTTTTTATGAAACCAAATGAAACAATTTAGCCTATTCACAGAGGCTTGCGCTGTACGGGTGCTGTAATGCTGTCAGCACCAAAAAAACGCATGCCCTCCCGCAGTGTGGGCTGGTGTCCGGCAAGACTGGCATCCGGGAATTTTAGGGTTGCCTAAACAGCTGGCGATTGAAGTTTCCCTATGCGTAGGGTAGGGTGGTGCAATTTTATTCGACGGCTGGCCAGCTTGGGGCAGTCGTCTAATCCTAGTTAGGCCCTCACACTCCACTGTTTATGGACATACGGAAAGATTTTGAGTCCGCAGCAACTTTCATCCACAGGCTTGCCGGCCTTGGGGAAGAGTTTTCTCAATACAACAATCAGAAGTGGCCTCATCTGAAAAATCGTGAAGATTTTGACAAGATTTACAGATTCCCCGATAAAGAACGCATTCAATTGGAAGAGCTTTACGCAAAAGGGCGAGACTGTGCAATTTTCATGGGGTCTCGCCTACGTGATTTTAATAACATAGGTCAATTTCCTTCGCTCGCTGACTATGTTGATTCGTTCGATCTAACTTGGGTAAACGAACGCGATGATCTTGAAGAATTCATCGAAAAAATTCAAACTCTCACTGAGTCACTTGAAAATGTGCCATGGGCAGTCAGGAGAATGATCGACGTTTTCGAAGATCAGCTCCGTCTACTGACAGCAGTTCGCAAGACACTTGATTTTCTAAAACAAACCACCCTGTACAAAGTCGAAAAAGGGGACGCACCTGTGGAAAAAGAATCCGGCATCACTATTGGTCACATCAATGGGAAGGTCAACATTAACTCAACAGATAACTCAACCAATATAACGATTGACTCGTCACCAATTTTTGGCGGATTGAGTAGCGCAATCAGCAACGCTCCAATTGAAGAGAAGCAAAAGACGCAACTACTTGCAAAGGTCGAAGAGCTTAAGCAGGCTGAGGGAACTGATGGCTTTGTTCAGAAATACAAGGAATTTATGCAGAATGCGGCAAATCACATGACGGTTGTTGCGCCATTCATACCAGCACTCACCACGCTCCTCGGTTAATGTAGGAAATAAAGGGGGCAGGGTCGAACTATTTTCTGTGTGGGCGCTCGTGCTAACCCAGCACTCAAGCGGACTGGCTTACAGCCAGCCGCTTACCTTAGTTCGTTAGGCCACACAATCACATAACCACGCGAGAGGAAGAAATGCCATATCTCAACATCAAAATCACCGCAACAGAGTCACCCGAAATGTCAGCACAAGTTGCTGCACTACTAACCGATCTAACAGCGACTGTGCTTGGCAAAAAGCGTGAGCTCACAGCCGTAGCAATCGAATATGTCAACCCCGCCAATTGGTTTATTTCCGGGAAAAATATCACCTCACCGACATTTTACTTAGATATCAAGGTCACAGAAGGAACCAACACAAAGAACGAAAAGGCCGCATACATCAAGCAGGTTTTTTCTGGCCTTTCAGCAATTCTCGGTAATGTTGCACCAGCAAGCTACATCGTGATTCATGAGGTTCGCGGTGACGCTTGGGGATATCAAGCTGAAACTCAAGAGTTCCGCTACATCCAAGGTCGTCCGCTATAAATGTGACCTAACCGTTTTGTCAAGCTGATACCAACAAGCTGCGCCTGTCGTCAAGTTGGGGTTTCCCATTTTGGCTTCTTGGTCTAACTGTACAGTCAAGCCGACCCGCCTACGGCGGACGGCTTACTTTCGGCGTTAGGGCCATCAGTAAATAGCATACTGCGCCCCAACATCATTCATTAGTAGGAGAACTTAGATGGATCAAGTATTTGCAGAACACTTTGCTTCCGATTGGATCGATTCATGGAATACTCATGATCTAGACCGAATCTTGTCCCATTACACTGATGACTTCGAGATGTCATCTCCTGTAATTATTCAAATAACAGGAGAACCTTCTGGCACATTAAAGGGGAAGGACGCAGTGGCCGCTTATTGGGGCAAGGCCCTTCAGCTTATTCCAGACTTGAAATTTGAGTTGCAATCTATCTTGATTGGTGTCCAGAGTATCACGCTTTACTACAAAAGCGCTCGTGGTCGTCTCGCTGCTGAAGTCTTTCATTTTGGCACTGACCAAAAGGTCTTCAAGGCTTTCGCGCACTATGCTATTTAAGGTGTTCCAACACTACGCTTAACCCGACTGTGTGAAAAACTACACAATTCAGTTAGTGGCTGGTGCATGGGCTTGGTGCTAACCCGGCGCTCAAGCGGACTGGCCTTCGGTTATCCGCTTACCTTATTTGTTAGGCGGCACACCACCGCTATCGCAAAAAAATAACTCATTCCCTTGAAAAAATCAATTCTTGAAATATATGCCCTCGCCGTGTGCTTTGTGACGGTCGTTTGTTTCGCGGTAGCCCTTGGCATCGCGGGGTACAGCGTTTTAGAAATTGCCAAACCAGATTTCACCATCAGCGCGTGGCAATACACGCAGCACCAAACCAACGATGCTTTCTGGAACGGTTGTGGTGAGAGCCGATTTTGCGGGCCAAATGAGAAGAAGAAAGAGCGCCCCCATGAGCCTGAGCTCACCAAGCAGCGCGAAGAATCCTATGCGAGGAGCTTGTCCAATGAGCAGCGTGGTGGATCTCAAACGCTGGTGAAGTGTCTCATCATCATCCTCATTGACGCCATCATTTTTGCCTTGCATTGGGTGGTGGCACGTCGTGCCCGTGCAAACGCCGCCTAATCTGACATTCCAGGGGAATAAAGGGGTCTGGCTCGAATTATTTTTCCCGGGGCGCTGGTGCTAAATCTGTGCTCGCTCAAGCGGGCAGCTTCCAGCCGCCGCTTACCTCGGTTCGTTAGTCTCCCTCCTCAAGCAGGGCGTAGTTCGCCACTAGCGGTGCTTCGCTATCAAGCAGTTTGACAATATGTAATCATTCGATTACTATGTGCCAATGTTTTCGATCAAACCACTTCCCGAATTCTCCGCGTGGCTTGATGGCCTGAAAGATGCGACTGTGCGAGGTATGGTTGTTGCACGCCTCAAACGGTTAGAGTTTGGCTTGTTCGGTGATGTGGAGCCAACGGGAGATGGGGTTTCAGAGTTGCGTATTCATGTTGGGGCGGGCTGGCGTGTGTATTTCACTCAGCGCGGCACACAGTTGATTGTGTTGCTCGTAGGTGGTTCCAAGCGTACTCAAAAACGCGATATCCAACGGGCAAAGGCACTAGCGGCACTGCTTGACTAACCAAAAGAGGCAAATATGAGCAAACGTATCAAAGTATCAGATCTCCCTCACTTCGATGCTGCACCCTATCTCGATAGTGAAGCCGCTATTGCTGTCTATCTCACTGAAATTTTGTCGGAGAACAATCCGGCATTGCTGGCAGCAGCACTGGGGGATATTGCGCGTGCTCGTGGTATGAGCGAGATTGCTCGTGCTTCTGGCATTACGAGAGAAGCACTCTACAAGGCACTTCGTCCTGATGCACAACCGCGCTTCGATACTATCTCTCGTGTATGTGCTGCATTGGGCGTTAAGTTAGTAGCACAAGCAGTTCATGCCTAAATTTTCTGGTCTAACCCATTGCTCAAGCAGACAGCTTCCAGCTGCCGCTTACCTTGGTTGGTTAGGCAGTACCTTTCGCTATCCATCGCAAAAAATGATTCAACCCCTTGAAAAAATCAATTCTTGAAATATACGCCCTCGCCGTGTGCTTTGTGACGGTGGTTTGTTTCGCGGTAGCCCTTGGCATAGCGGGATACAGCGTTTTGGAAATTGCCAAACCAGATTTCACCATCAGCGCTTGGCAATACACACAGCACCAAACCAACGATGCCTTCTGGAATGGCTGTGGCGAGAGCCGATTTTGCGGGCCAAACGAGAAGAAGAAAGAGCGCCCCCATGAGGCCGAGCTGACCAAGCAGCGCGAAGAATCCTATGCGAGGAGCTTGTCCAATGAGCAGCGTGGTGGATCGCAAACGCTGGTGAAGTGTCTCATCATCATGCTCATTGATGCCATCATTTTTGCCTTGCATTGGGTGGTGGCACGTCGTGCGCGTGCAAACGCCGCCTAATCTGACATTCCAGAGAAACGCTGTGGCATTTGATATGACCTGTATCTGCGTGACTGTCTTGCCAGCCATCGCAAGTTGCAAATCAAGTGGCTGCAAGTGGCCGCAAGCGGTTTGATCGGGCCGTCTGTCCTTCGGTAGTTGCCGCGTACCTTCATCCATTTATCTGTTGTCATTCACCAATGCCGTCGCAAATGGCTGATCCCATCGAGTTCGAGACTGAGCGCCTTTTGTTACGGCAGTGGACACCCGCTGACCGCGAACCGTTTGCGGCGTTGAACGCAGATGCAAGGGTGATGGAGTTCTTCCCCGCGCTGCTCACACGGGCCGAAAGTGACGCAATCGCTGACCGCTGCGAGTCTTTGATTCGAGAGCGCGGCTGGGGGTTTTGGGCCGCTGAGTTCAAGGCTTCTCGCGAGTTCATTGGCTTCGTCGGTTTGCACACGCCCGCAGCAGCACTGCCGTTCTCGCCGTGTGTAGAAATTGGGTGGCGTCTTTCCTGTTCGCATTGGGGCCAAGGGCTGGCCTCGGAGGCTGCGCGGGGCGCACTGCGCGTCGGCTTCACGACCCTCGGCCTTCAGGAAATCGTGTCCTTCACGGCAGTGAAGAATGTCCGGTCTCGTGCCGTGATGGAAAGGCTCCAGATGTGCGAGTCAGGCACTTTTGAGCATCCTCAAGTGCCTGAAGATAGTTCGCTGCGCTTGCACTGCTTGTACCGTCTGCCACGTGCCCGCTATGGCGCATAACAACCCATTCCAGCCGTGGTTTACTTCAGCCAGCCGCGCTTACGGAAGTACCACATTGGCACCAAGGCGCTGGCCAGCATTAGTATCAAGGCGTAGGGGTAGCCCCATTCTTGGGCCAACTCCGGCATATGCTGAAAATTCATGCCATAAATGCTGGCAATCAAGGTGGGCGGCAACAGCGCCACACTGGCCACCGAGAACATCTTGATGATCTTGTTCTGGTTGATGTTGATAAAACCAACCGTGGCATCCATCAAGAAGTTGATTTTGTCGAACAAAAACGCCGTGTGGCTGTCGAGCGAATCAATGTCGCGCAAAATTTGCCGGGCATCCTCAAACTGCTCGGCGTTGAGCATCTTGCTGCGCATCATGAAGCTCACGGCGCGGCGCGTATCCATCACATTGCGCCGGATGCGGCCATTCAAGTCTTCTTGGCGCGCAATGGCCGAGAGCACTTCGCTGGCGCGGGCATCGGTCACGCTGCCAGAGAGCACTTGGGTGCTGACTTTTTCCAAGTCGTCGTAAATGCCTTCAAGGGTGTCGGCAGAGTATTCGGCATCGGTATCAAACAGCCGCAGCAGCACTTCACGCGCATCCTCGATCAGCCCGGTGGCCCGGCGCGCACGCAGGCGCAGCAGGCGAAACACCGGAATATCCTCTTCGTGGATAGAAAACAGCACCCCCTTGCTGCGCAGGTCGGGGTTGATGAGGTTGAGGATAAAAGCCACCCGCACCGAGCGCGGGTCTTCCTCGTCGTCAATCAAAAAGTCGCTGCGGATGTGCAGCTCGCCGTTGTCTTCTTCGTAGAAGCGGGCGGATTCTTCGATGTCTTCGTCCATCGC